>QMQZ01000099.1 GCA_003649145.1 Thermoproteota archaeon | reverse complement strand
CTCGCAAATTGTTAGCTGAATTAAATTCAAATGCGACTGTGGATGTTCACTTAGGTGACATGTTGATTTTGTACATTGCTCTAGCTAAAGGATCATCATCTTACTTGGTGAGGTCCATTACTGAGCATATATCCACGAATATTAAACTCTGCGAAGTCATTCTGGGTGTTAATTTCAAAGTTAAGCGGGTAGGTAAGCTTTTTGAAATTGTAAAACTTTAGTGGTGAGTGAGATGTTTAAAGCGAGAGTGCGAGGAATTTACTCAACTGCGCTGACAAAGCTATTGATTGATGAGGGTTTTGAGATAGTTCAGCCTTCAGCAGTTATTGAGGAGAGATTCAATTTTGGTAAGCGTGAAGTTTTCAAGCCACTTGACATAGACATCTTCGATAGAGATGACAGGCAGGGCGTATATGCACTATGCACGAGAGAAGCTTGGAGGCATTTAGCAAGTTCTCTGCAAAAAAGGCTTTTGGATGTGATCGTGCGGAAGTGGAGACCTCAGGTAGGAGGTGTTTATAAGGGGTTAGTTAAGCATTTGGATAGGTCTGGGGAAGTTGCGTTTGTTCAAATTGATGAAGAGATTATTGGAATATTATATCCTTCAAAACCTTTGAGGAATGATGTTAAGGAAATATTAGTTCAAGTTGAGAGGACGAATTTCGGTAGTAAGTGTCCAGTTCTCTCGGATAAAATCAAAATTTCAGGAAAATATGCAATTTTAATCCCTGAGGAGCGCGTAAAAATTAGTAGGAGAATTAAAGATTCGCGCGTTAGGGATTATCTTAGAAATTTTGGTTTAAGAATTAAGCCTGACGGTTGGGGGATAATTTGGAGGACAGCGGCTGCAACCGCCTCTGAGGATGAGCTTAAGCAGGAAATTAATCTACTCCTCGAAAAGTGGAGAAAGTTAGTTGAAATGGAGAAGGAAGCTTCAGCTCCAGCACTGTTACTCGAAGGTTTAGTCCTGCTCAACGTAGAGTTTCCACATGAGTCAAAGAGGATACTGGATGAAATTAGGAGTCATGTTACGCCGACAATACCGGGACACCATTACTACAAAGCTTTCAGTGCTAACTTGTCATCATCAGTGGACATGGCTGAAAATCTTTTGAGGAGGGGGTACTCGAAGGATGATGTATTAAACTCTTTTGAACAGATAGTGCAGATGAATTTGCCTTGTGATGGTGACGTGATTTGCATTCGTCACGTCAAGTTGAGTGGGAAAGAAGTAAATCTTGGCAGAGCAGTCATTGAATTCTTTGACCAATCATCAGGTAGCATTAAGCTTAGAAGGAATATATATGGTCAGGGAGTTTATGACGGGCTAGAAGTTGAAAAGCACCCGGGAGATTATGCTATTTCATTTGCACATATTGGTAGCTGGTACTTGAAAACCGAGTACTTTTCTAAGGAAGGAGAATTTAAAGGCGCGTATATCAACATTAACACTCCAATCGAACTTTACCCTAGGCAGATTAGATATGTTGACCTCGAAATTGACGTGTGCGTCTTAAATAATGGCGACGTATTTGTCCTTGACGAGGATAAGCTCAATAGAGCTCTAGATCAAGGCATAATTTCACATAAGCTATTTGAGCGGGTGAAGCTTGAAGTCGAGAGAGTATTAAATGAGGTGGTGCCTAAAGTTTTGGAAGAAAATTTACATGAGTAGTTACTTCAGCTTATAAGTAGTTCTAGCATAAATGTTTTATATGGATGATATAGACAGCCATATGCAATAGATTTGCCTCTGAGATGGGGAGGTCAGTGCATGGCGATTGAGAGCCTGCTTCTACAAATAATCGTTGTGCCATTAATATTCGCTCCTATTGCTTTCATAATGAGCAGGTGGCTTAATTGGAGAACTGGTTGGGTTGCTTTCATACCCTTAGCATTTACTTCACTTGCTACAATCTACCTTACAAGTTATGTCGCTGAGCATGGGGCAGTACTAGGTGTTTGGCCGCTAGCTCCTTCCGCGGGGCTGAACTTTACTTTACTTGTTGATGGGCTAAGTGCCCCAATAGCTTTAACCGTAGCCATTCTCTGCACTGTAGTTTCAATTTATTCCATGCCGTACATGGAGCATAAAATTGGAAAAGATGGTAAGGGTCACGGCGCGTACTACGCATTATATCTACTGTATGCTGCTGGAATGCTTGGAACCGCATTGTCAGCAAACCTGATTCAATTCTACTTCTTCTGGGAGTTAATGCTGATACCCTCATGGGCAATGATAAACATTTGGGGCTATGGAGAGCGGGAGAAAATCGCTTTTAAGTACTTCATTTACACTCACATTGGAGCTCTCTCACTTTTGGCAGGTATACTAGCTACTTATGCTGCTTTCGGCACTTTCGATCTGCTAGCGATTTTGAGTTTGTCTAAGAGCAGTGTGCTTTCCTTCGAGCTTGTAAAGTGGATTATATTTGCAATGTTCCTCGGATTTGCAGTTAAAATGGCGATAGTGCCACTTCACACATGGCTTCCTGACGCCCACGCTGAAGCTCCAACTCCAATAAGCG
>QMQZ01000098.1 GCA_003649145.1 Thermoproteota archaeon | reverse complement strand
TGTTGCAATTAGTCCTGTGAGGTAGATGCCGTCGAAAGTTCCTGCTCCACCAATACTCACTATTCTTGCTCTCACCTTGGTCACGTTTCTCAAGTTGAGCAAGTCTGCTCCAATTAAGGTGCCAAATGTTCCTGAGATGTAAGCTATAACTGATGGATTGCTCTGTGGAGGTATTTGGTAGAGTATTAGAGATATTATTGCTGTTACTATTGGAGGTAGCATCGCAGGAACGGCGATTCCAAGTCCAGGAACGATTCTTGCAGTTTTCTTCATGAAGTATGATATTAATATGAGTGCAATAGCGACTTTAACGTAAGTTGCTAATGGTGACGGCTCGTAGTTAGGTATGTTATAAAGGAGTAGGAATAACGACAATGCTGTTGGAATTATTGCTCCGCCAAAATTTATGGCTATAATTGTTTCCCTAACTCCCCACCCGAGTTCAGGTATAATCCAGGTTATGCCGAAGAATCTAACTTGCTTGAATGTGACGGTCGGCTCTACTGTCTCAATACTTGTCAATGGAATGTTCACATAGCTTCCAATTAGAGTTAAGTAGAATATTAATAGAGCTATGGGCGGTGGAATTCTTAAGCCTCTAACTAATATTGGAACAGTGTATATCATTATGAGGAATAATGCGAGGGTTGATATGAATAGGACTAGAAGGTAGGTTAAAGTGAATGGCCTGTATATTATACTCCTATTTCTGAGGGTCAACTTCACTTCTCCTATCGTAGCTTATGAACTTTCCTTCTTCAATCCTTAATATCTTCTTCTGTAGTAGTTTTCTCAAAGCTTTTTTAATGACTCTTCTAATGTAATGCCTTTTAAGAGGATCTCCATATAGCTTCTTAGCTGTCCTCCTCAGAGTTGTGCATCTAGTCAGCTCTAGTAAGATGTTTCTTTCTTCTTCAGTTAAGTCGTCTAGGTATCTTAGAGCTATCCTAGCTATGTCTACTGGCTTTAAGCCTAGATATGGATCTCTCGGCTCTAGCTTGTCTAGTTTTTCTAGTACCTTGAATTTTATGATTGTAACCCAGTCATCCGGGTTGAGATGCCCATAGAATTTTTCGAGTTCCTCAAGTAGCTGTACTAGATCTTTAAATCCATCTCTAATTGCATCTGCATCTGACAATTGTTTAACCATTTTGTGTTCAACTTTCTCTATTTTAGCTTTGCATATCGGCCTTCCTCCACCATGAATTATTACCTCTTCATACTTGGGCTTGACGATTCCAAGTCTAACAGTCGTTATTTTTTCACCACTAAGTATTTGCTTAGCATATCTCCCCTTAAACATGATGTGGCGTCCAAGGTATCTTACTCTTGGTCTTCTGCTTTCCAAGGAGCTCCACCCGCTCATTCAGGATAGGCTTCTGAGAATTCGATTCAGCATTTTGAATTAATCATAGAGCTTTAAATTTTACTGGCTCTAAAAAGCATCCTTTTCTATTTTACGTTAGTAACGCTATTTAATTATATGCGCTCGAATTATAATGCTTTAGCTGTCAGTGTGGGGTGCAGTGTTGACTAGAGAAGTAGTCGGCAAAATCGAGGGGGAGCCAACGGTATTTGGATTTACATTAAAGGTTTCCGGCAGAATCGGAGTAAATGATTTTGTCGAAGTTAAGCATGAGGGAAAAACCTACGTGCTCATCGTTAAGAATGTTAAGCGAAGTGGAGATAGTATATATGCTGAGTGTGAAGTTCTAGGTTACTTTCCTAAAACTCCATTTGAAATTGGGGTTCAAGTCTACTTGGCAAGTGAGGATAGTATTAGGAGAGCATTAGGATTAGATGTTGACGTCGAGAAGTCCATTTACTTGGGCCTTCTTAAAGGTTATCCGTACAAAGTTTACCTACCGATAAAGAAGATAAATAGAATATTCGTAGTCGGTAAGCCTGGCTCTGGCAAGTCTTATACTGTAGGCGTATTAATTGAAGAATTCTTGAAGAAGGGCGTCCCATTAATAGTTGTAGATGTTCATGGAGAGTATTCAAGTCTAAAAATTCCAGCTGAAAAGCCATGCCCAGAATTCGGCGTCACACCTGCAAATTATGCTGACAAAATTATTGAATTCGCTGACCTTAATGTTAATCCAGGGGCAGATGTTGACATCAACTATTTGAGCAAATTAACTCCTCAAGAGCTTGTCTTAACTGGACAGTGTGTAATAATTAACCTGCGAGGTCTATCTCATGAAGAACAGATCTCAATTGTAGCGGAACTAGCTTCACAGCTCCTCGAGGCTGCTATTAGAGGGGAAGTCAAGCCCTTCTACTTAATATTGGATGAAGCTCATCGATTTGCTGGTAGAGAAAAGTCCAAGTCAGCTTTAATTTTGAGGAAGTTTTCCGAAGAAGGCAGAAAGTTCGGTGCTAACCTAATTGTAGTAACTCAGCGTCCTCAGCTACTAGACATGACTGTTAGAAGTCTAAGCGGAACTTGGATTATTCACAGATTAACCGACCCAAATGACGTGAAGATAGCTATTGAAAGTGGAGGGCTCTCCAAAGCTTGGGAGAAGGACAT
>QMQZ01000097.1 GCA_003649145.1 Thermoproteota archaeon | reverse complement strand
GAAGATGCACTTTATGATTTGATTAGGATGTCTGACGAGCTGCTAAATCAGCCGCAGCGCATTAGCTTCATATTCATCGCTAGAAGTCAAGTTTTCCTTCCAGCTCTGGACAAGAGTACTAGGAGTACTCTCATGCACAACATAATCAAGTTTAACCCCTACACTGCAAGTGAGTTGGAGGACATATTAAAAGCGAGGGTTGAAGAAGCATTCTATGAAGGTGTTGTAGGTAGTGAAGTAATATCTATGGTGGCTGACATTGCATCAGAAACTGGAGATGCTAGATATGCTCTTGAGCTTTTGTGGAGAGCGGCTAAGTACGCAGAATTAGAGGGTAAGAGGAAAATTGAGCTAGAACACGTTAGGAAGGCAGCCTCAGACATTCACCCATTTGTTAGGATTGAAGTGCTGAGAAATCTACTCCTACATGAGAAGATCCTACTACTTGCAATTGCTAGAGCTCTAAAAGCAGTAGATTCAGCTTACGTTACTATGGGTGAAGTTGAAGAGATATACAAAATATTGTGCGAAGAATTTAGTGAAAAGCCGAGGAGGCATACACAACTATGGGAATATGTTCAAAATCTACGTAATTTAGGATTAATCAAAACAGCAGTGACAACTGTTAAGCGGAAAGGCAGAAGCACCAAGATCGGATTGATCGAAGTCCCAATTGAAACAGTTGAGAGAGAAGTGCTAGCACTTATTTGGAGGGACAAGAGTGAGTGAAGAAGTAGATGTACTTGAAGAGGTCTTCTCATCCAGAGGAAGAGTTAAAGTGCTAAGAGTCTTGACGCAACTCAAAGAATTGAACATATCTGAAATAGCTAGAAGGACTAACTTAAGCCATACGGCCGTGGAAAGACACCTAGAAAAACTCAAACAACTAGGACTGGTTACGGAAAAGAGATTTGGTAGAATACGAATATTCAGGTTTAATAGTAAAAATCCCATAGCCTCAGCAGTTGAAGAATTATTTATGAAAGTAAAGTGAGGTGAATGGTTGAATAGGTGAATAATATGAGTGGAGAAGTTAGAATGGTCGACATAACTCCTAAAAAACCCCAGAAGAGAATTGCCATTGCAAAAGGCAAAATCAAGCTCAAGCCAACAACGATAAAGAGGATCGTAAAGGGAGAAATCGAGAAGGGAAATGTGATCGCAGCTGCAAAGCTAGCCGCAATACTTGCAGCAAAGAAAACCCCAGAACTAATACCACTATGCCACCCAATTCCAATAACAGGAGTCAACGTAGAAGTATCAGCTGAAGAAGAGGAAGTTGAAGTAAA
The DNA here is from genome assembly GCA_003649145.1 of Thermoproteota archaeon. Next base: position 1,264 of record QMQZ01000097.1, on the reverse strand, counting down.
AGTTGAAGTTAAAGCCGAAGCGAAAACTGGAGTTGAAATTGAAGCTATAACTGCTACCACAATAGCTCTAATAACCATTTGGGACATGGTTAAAAAGTACGAGAAAGACGAGAGAGGGCAGTACCCAACTACAAGAATAGAAGATATTAAAGTGGAGTTAAAGCTTAAGGAATAAGCGATGAGAATATTCTGCGTAGTCGGAGCAAGGAGAAGCGTTGGGAAAACAAGCCTAGTAGAGGAGCTAGTAAAGCAGTTAAGCAGGAAAGGAGTTAAGGTTTCAACCGTAAAACACGCTTCAAAGAGCATTGACATATCTGACAAAGACACGTATAGGCACCTAAACTCAGGAGCTCAAGCAACACTAGCAGTATCTCCTACAGGCTCAGCAATATTCCTCCGAGAAAACGACTTAGAAATGCTGATTAGAAGACACCTACCAAAGAATGGCATGATATTAATTGAAGGATTTAGGCGATCTAAATTCCCTAAGATAATTGTAGCAGCTAAGAGTAGAGATCTTGAAATTGAGGGATTATCTGGACCTATCCTAGCAGTAGTTTGTAGAAGTGAAGAAGTGAGAGAAGAAGCTGAAAGAATGTTTCCAGCCTCATTCATATGCAATTTTCAAGAAGTTGATAAATTAGCTGAGAAGATAATCAATGAAGCGATCACCAGTGAGATAGTAAAATTGGGTAAGGCAAATTGTAAGCTTTGCGGCTATGAAAGCTGCTTGGAATATGCGAAGGCAATAATTTACGGGTTAGATGAGCCTGGCAAATGCGCATTAAATCTTAGAGTAAAAGTTAAAATTGACGATGTAAACATGAAGCTAAAGCCATACGTAGAAAGTGCACTTGGAAAAATGCTTCAAGGATTTTTAAGTTCACTAAAAGGTTTTAACTTCAACTTCGAAAATATCGTGGTGGAGATCAAGCGTGAAAAACGTGATCTATGATAAGTATGGCAGACCACTTCTAGGTCTAAGAATAACAGTTACTCACAAGTGCAACTTTAACTGCATATACTGCCACATGGAGGGAGAGAATCCAAGCAATCTAGAAATGACGCCAGAAGAGATCAGCGAAATCGTGAAAATAGCAGCTAAATACGGCGTGTATAAAGTCAAGCTAACTGGAGGAGAGCCACTAGTCAGAGATGACATAGTTGAAATAGTCGAGAAAATAGCTGAAGTGAGAGGAATTACAGACTTAGCCATGACTACAAATGGCTCACGACTGTACAATTACGCTAAAGATCTAGCTAG
>QMQZ01000096.1 GCA_003649145.1 Thermoproteota archaeon | reverse complement strand
CTACTATCGCATCGTCTATTTCATTAACTACGATTGGTATTTTGCTTATTCCTGGCTTCTTGAGTATGTGTAGGACTTCGCTTAGAATTCGCTCTTTCACTTCGTGGGGAGCCATATCTATCTTTGTTAAAACTATGAAGACTGGTATTCTGAGTACTGTTGCTATTCCTAGGTGTTCTTTGGCAGTTCCTATTAGGCCTGCGTTAGCTGCTATGCATAGCATTATGTAGTCTGGAGCTCTACCTGTAACTCCTTTAAGTGTTGTTCTTAGGTATCTTTCATGTCCGCCTAGGTCTACGAAGCAAATGACTTTTGAGCTATTGAGGAAGATTTCGGCTTCGTCTAGTGGTGAGGCTAAGTTGTAGTTTACTATTTCGCCATTTTCACTGAATCCGAGTAGGTGGCTTGATATTGATGATGTTCTGCCTGTTTTTAATTCGTGGAGGTAACGTAGAACTTTACTTCTTGCTAGTCCACTTCCATTATCTAGTTCTCCTGAGCATAATACGCCGATGGTTGTTGATTTTCCGCTGTCAACGTTTCCGAGGACTGGAACCATAACGTAAATTGGGAAGTCTTCTTTGACCATTCGGATGAGAAGTTCGACTACTTTTCCTTTCTTCCCCTTTCCTTCTCGTAGTATGGTTATTTTTGCTCCTATTCGCTTAGCTGCCTCTGATAACCACTTTAAGGATTCTTTTAGTTCATGCTCGCTTAGCCCAATTAGGAGTCCGTCATTTGAAACTCCTAGCTCGTAGATTGCCTCTCCACCGCCTTCACGAAGCCTATATCGCATTTGGGTGGCTAGCCTTTCAAGCCTATCTTCATCTGGGCTGACGATCTTCAACTTATACTCTATGTTTCCCTCTTCCTTCTCTTCAGTTAAGCTCCTCCAATCCAACTTTATGCGCCTCAGCTTGATCCTCATCTTTAAAGGCGTTACGATAACTTATGTTTGTTTTGTGCTTTTAGTTAGGTTTAGCAAGATATTTCAGCTCAGATTCATATTTAGTTGTGGTGGCTCACTTGAGTGGTCTGCTTAGTTTTGCAGGTAGGGTTAAGTGTTTTCACGAATTTGAGCACTCGGACATGTTGGAGTATGAAAATGAGATTATAAATTCACTTAGGAAGGAATGGGGTTTTACTGGTGAAAGTGAAGGTTACATCAATTTTGTTGAGGGCTCTATTTCTAACTTAAAAATAATTGCTGACTATACGCTCAATAAAGTTGTTTCTCGGTTTGATTTTTCAAATGTTAAAAGATTGGATGATGTTGCTAAGCTTCTTAGAGCAGTTCTTGAATGCTCTTCTCTCTGCAACTTATTTATGGTGGTTAAGGGTTTGACAAGTAAGGATATTGCTAGGATTAGGAGGATGACAAGGCGCTTCAAGTGTAGAGGCTTGATTGAGGGTGGAGGTCCTCAAACATTTAGGTGTAGTCTTTTGCTTGATAAATACGCTTTTAGTTTAGCTGTTTATGGAGATTTGAGTATTATTGAAGTTTTAGCTCGACTTAAGGATAAACGTGAGGTTGATAAGCTAATTACTTCTTTAAAATTGATGTTGAGGCCGTCATTGGCTAGAAGGATTTTAAGTAAATTTTCTAGTAGATTTTATTTTAAATGATCCTACTATACTTAGCCCACAATTCAATTACCTTTGGAATTAAGTTTCTAATGGGGAATCCTCTTCCAACGCCTGGGCATGCTGCATCCACATATACGTGAAGTACTTTTCCTCTAATTTTAAACTCTGAGGTTGATGGATTGACTCCTTGGAGCGGCTTCTTAGCTACGTGGAATGGGTATAGCTTACAGCAACCTGGCCTTTCTAGGTAAATTTTGCAGTATGCTATGGGGCCGTTATAGGCTAGGAATATGCATGAGTCATCTGGCTTCTTCATTAAGTAGTATTTTCCACCTGCTTGAATTGCTATTGGGCCATACTTTCTCGTGAGCTGAAGTGCTTCTATGAATTTGAGTGGTACAGCAAATGCTCTACAGCACATTCCACATCTTATGCATCTCCACCTTTCTGCCTCTTTCCAACCTATGTAGTTGTGCCCTCTTCTCATCGGCTTCGAGCTCCACCGCCATTTAAATTTACATGGAAACTTTAAATCTTACGTGTAGTTTGGGTGGTTGAGTTGAGCTGGGTTGGAATTGGAGATTTGAGTAAATTGGAGTTGAGTGAAATTGTGAGTAGGTTGAAGAGTGCCTCAAGGAATGTTGGATGTGTGGTGCTATTTATTGGATTTGTGAGAGAGGAAGGGCTTATGGGGGATAAAGTGAAGCATTTGCATTACGAGTCTTATGGAGATCTAGCTATAAAGAAAATGGAGGAAATACGTAAGGGAGTGATTGACGGTGAGAAGGTTTTTTCAGCAATTATTCACCATGCTGTCGGAAGAGTGCCTGTAGGTGAGGAAACTTTGATTGTTGGGGTTGCTGCTAAGCATAGAGCTGAAGGCTTTAAAGCTGTTCAAGAGATAATTGACAAAGTGAAGTCTGAAGTTCCAATATGGAAGAAGGAGGTAACTGATGAGGGTGAATATTGGATACACGAGGTGGAAAAAGTCAATTAG
>QMQZ01000095.1 GCA_003649145.1 Thermoproteota archaeon | reverse complement strand
TCTCTCCTTTACTTTTTCCATTTGCCTGGTTGTGGTTATCGGCGTGCCGCAACGTTCACATTTAACAAGATCAAAACTAACGGTAACAAAAGCTTTATCTCCATCTAAAGTCGCAAGCTCAAATTTATCACTTAACTTTATTCCCCTCTCTGGACAAATCTCTTCGCATCTTCCACAGAATATGCATCTCATGTAATAAACTTGAATAATACGCTTGTCTCCGTCATTAAGCATAGTAATTGCTTTTGATGAACATGAAGAGAAGCAAGCTCCGCATCCTATACACTTTTCTTCATCAAATTGTGGAAGTCCTCTTAGGCCTAGGGGGACATGAGTTGGTGGACCCATTGGATACCTTGTTGTGACACATTTAAATAAAGATTTGAACGCTTCTTTAATTAACACTATTTTGCCGTTCACCATTTCACATCACCAGTGCTCGTATTACGTCAACTAGCGAAAGGGACAAGCAAGTGGACAAATACCACTTGGATGCTTGACTGATCCGATATCTTGCATTTATTACATCTATAAGCGTCATTAAGACTACGATGATGAAACACTTGGCAAGAAAAACTAAAACATTTAATGGGAAGGAAAAGGAGCCGCCACCACCAAGATAAAGATCTACAAAAATGGCTGAGAAAACGTAGAAACGAAACATTCTGGCTAACTCAAATATCCCTAGCAGAGGTCCTCCATATTCGGTTAGGGGGCCAGCTATTATTTCTTGTTCTGCTTCAGGGATATCTCCAAAAGGTTTCATATAGCTTTTAGCCAATAAACATGCAAACATAGCTACAGCGGCGAAAGGAAAGCGAAAGATAAACCAGTTCGGCAAAATGTTCAATACCTTTCCGCTAATCTGATTTGCAATTATATCATTTAACGAAAGGGACAATATTCCTAGTCGACTCATAGCTATTGAGGGTACGAGTAATGAAAGAGCGAATGGAAGCTCAACACTTAATATTAATGCTGTTTCTCTACTAGCTCCGATTTTCCCCCAAGGTGAAGCTGAGGCTGCACCAGAAATAATAAACGTGATGGAAAAGAGAACGGAAAGATAAAGTATTACAATTAAATCCCACGAGGTAGAACCAATCCAATTAGTAATGCCTGGGGAAATCAGAAAGGTAAGTGTAAGGATTGAACTTAGTGCAAGCATAGGGGCTAAAGTGTAAAGTGTCTTGTTAGCCAGTTTCGGAATAAATAGTTCTTTGCCCAATAGCTTAATTATGTCTGCGATCGGTTGATACCAGGGAGGCCCTTTCCTCGATTGAAATCGAGCACTTAACTTTCTGAATGACCAGTAACTTGCCCAACTAAATAAAAAGCCTAGCGTAATCAGAGAGAGGTATCCTCCTATTACACTTAAAGCATTAGTCATTAAATCCACCCCATTAATACACATGTTAACACTAATATTGCAAAAACAGCTATCCATGAAACGTAAAGGTTTACGAGGCCATTGTGTATCTTCTTGAGAACATTCAGTAGGGGTTTGAAGGAATGTTCAAACGGGGAAGAAGAGGGCATTGCTTCCTTAATGTTTATGTAGGGGTCTTGAAGAGCCCCCCCTGTAAATGGCATAAGTTTTTCCTCGCTTGCGGCTCCTTGGTATGCTGGTGATACCCTGTAGATCACATAACCTATACATAGACCTATAGCGATTAGTGTAAAAAGCCAATAAATATCGCAGAGCCCTCCAGAGAACCGGAGAACCGAGATGCTGAGATCGACTTTTGGTAAAGCGCTTTGAGTTATTTGAGGTACGAGAGTGAGCATTAGAGATAGAGTTGCTGGATAGAGAAGGTATTTAATTGCCAATTGTGGAATCAAGCCGAAAATCACGCAAAGCGCTGATAAAATAAAGAGCGGAAAAAGCATACTCCTTGGCGCATCTGATGGACTTTCATTTTTGGGAGAACCCCCTAGAAAGGCGGTTGAAAGAACTTTCATGAATGAAGCCAAAGTTAAGGCGCAGCAGAAAATGGCTATAGCCGCTAGAATTGGTTCATTTGCACCTATACATGCATTATAAATCATCCACTTACTTATGAATCCATTAAAGAGGGGAACTCCAGAGATGGATAATGAACCTATTAACATAGCGGTTCCTGTAAATGGCATGGTTTTAAACAATCCTTCAAGTTGATCTATATTTTTTATTTTAGTTTTAAATTCCACTGCTCCGCTTCCAAAGAATAAAAGGGACTTAAAAATAGTATGATTGATAAGGTGGAAGAATCCAGCAGTAAGACCGATAGCAGTTATATTAAGCCAGTAAAAGTCGCCTGTAGTCTTAAAGTATGCCATACCTAACCCACCAATGCCAAGACCCAGAATAACGTAGCCTATTTGTCCCACACTATGATAAGCTAATAAGCGTTTTAAGTCATGCTGTGCAAAAGCTAAAGATGTGCAAATAACCATAGTTATGGCTCCAAGAACTGAAATTATTAACCATAAGGTTATGGCATCGGCAAATAGGTAGCCCAGTTCAAATAGGATCAAAAAAGCTGGTATACCTGCTATTTTTATCATCATAGCATGAAGTAATGAACTGATTGGAGCCGGAGCAACAGTGGA
>QMQZ01000094.1 GCA_003649145.1 Thermoproteota archaeon | reverse complement strand
AAGACGCCTAAGGGTTTAGAGGTGGTGGGGCCAAGACACTTCGGATTTAACTACGATTACATTCCTGTTGAAAGGTTAGTTGAGAAGGTGCTAAGATGAGCAAGTATAAAATTTTGGTTGTAATACCAATTATACGCGACATACCAGCTTCGAGCAGTAAGAAGAACTTCTATAAGAAAAACGCTTCAATAGACTTTGAAGTAGACATTACAACAATAAAATTTGGACCAGCTTCTATCGAGTGCTTTTACGATGAAGTGTGGGCTTCACCATTTGTAGTTGAAGAAATTAAGAAGGCGGAATTGAAAGGTTATTGCGGTGTGCTAATTGACTGTTTCATGAATCCGGGATTGAAAGCTGCTAGAGAAGTAGTAGACATTCCTATAATAGGTGTAGGTGAAGCTGCAATTATAACTGCATTAATGTTGGGCGACTCGTTCACTATAATTGACGTTGGACCAGACAAATATGTTAAGAAGACTCCTCCAATGATGATTAGAGAGATGGGCGTAGCTTCAAGGTTCGCGTCTATTCGGGGTATCGGAGTGCCAGTACTGGAATTAAGCGAATGTAGAGATTTGGTTGATAGTATTGTAGCTGAGGCGATTAAAGCAGTTAATGAGGATGGGGCAGATGTTATTGTACTAGGTTGCACAGGTTTAGCTGGAATTGCAAGGGAAGTTGAGGATAAAATTAACATTCCAGTAGTCGACCCAGCACTTTCTGCTCTTAAAATTTTAGAAGCATTGGTTAGAATGGGCGTTAAACATAGTAGAAAAACTTACATTAACCCACCAAATAAAGAACGTAAACTGCCAACTTAGATCAAATTGCAAATTGGGGGTTGTATTGAAATGTATGACCTTGTTATAAGGAATGGTCTTGTAATTGATGGCTCTGGTAATCCATGGTTTAAAGCTGACATAGCAGTTAAAGATGGAAAAATAGTTGAAATTGGAGAAGTTCCGAGGTCAAAAGCTGATGAAGTTATAGATGCAGCTGGCCTAATTGTATGTCCTGGCTTTATAGACATGCACAGCCATTCAGACTTCTTCCTACTAGTAAATCCAAAGGCTGAAAGCAAAATTAGGCAGGGTGTAACGACGGAGGTCATTGGAAATTGCGGAGCGAGTATATTTCCAATTTTACCTAGGAAAGTTGAGATTTTCATGAAGAGAGTTGGAGTGTTAGCTAAAGAAGTAACCTGGGATTGGCGCACATTCGACGACTATGTCAAAAAACTCGAGAATCGAGGTGTAGCTGTAAATGTCGCTCCACTCATAGGTCACGGCACGATCAGAATAAACGTCATGGAATTTGAGAATAGAGCTCCTACTAAGGATGAGCTGGACGAAATGAAGGCTCTACTTGAAGATGCGTTAAAAAGTGGCGCTTTCGGAATGTCAACTGGCTTAATATATACGCCAGGGTCATACGCTAAAACTGAAGAAATAATTGAGCTAGCAAAAGTAGCTTCAAAATATGGTGGAATATACGCTTCACACATTAGGAGCGAAAGTAAATGGCTTTTAGAGGCAGTTAAAGAAGCAATTAGAATAGGCAAAGAAGCAGAAATTCCCGTTGAGATTTCACATTTAAAGTCTGCTGGCAAGAAAAATTGGGGTAAAGTTAAAGAAGCCTTGAAAATTATTGAAGCTGCAAGAGATGAAGGCATTGAAATTACATGTGATTTCTATCCGTACACAGCTGGTAGCACAGGATTAGCAGCATGCCTACCTCCGTGGGCTCATGAAGGCGGATTAGAAGAAATGCTAAAGAGGCTCCAAGATCCTTCAGTTAGGGCTAAAATAAAGGAAGACATAGAAAAAGGCCTACCAGGTTGGGAGAATCTTGCTGGTACTGCTGGTTGGGAGAGCATAGTTGTAGCATACTGCGAGAAGAACAAGCAATATGAAGGGTTGAGCATAGCTGAAATTGCTGATAGAAGGAGTGTAAGCCCATTTGATGCTGCATTCGACCTCCTAGTAGAGGAAGAAGGGGTTGTCGGCATAATTTTGCATATGATTAGTGAAGATGATATGCGATATGTTATGAAGCATCCACTAACGATGGTTGGAACCGACGGTTCGTGCTACGCGCCTTATGGCTCATTAGCTAGGGGGAAGCCGCACCCAAGAAATTACGGAACATTTCCAAGAATTTTAGGAAGGTACGTAAGAGATGAAAAAATTTTGAGTTTACAGGAGGCGATTAGGAAGATGACTTCAATGCCAGCGCAAAAGTTAGGATTAAGAGATCGCGGCCTGATACGAGAGGGATTTTGGGCTGATATTGTCGTTTTCAACCCTATGAAAATAATTGACAAGGCTACATTTAAAGATCCGCACCAGTTCCCTGAAGGAATCGAATATGTCATAGTGAATGGACAAATAGTAATCGAAAAAGGTGAGCATACGGGAAATATGGCTGGGAAAGTTTTGAGAAAGAATGTCTACCGGTACTCTTCCAAAACTAAGTCGTAAACTATGTCTCTTTCAGTTATAATGCCTACAAGTCTATCATCTTCGACTACTGGCAGTGCTCCAATATTCTTTTCCTTCATTATCTTTGTTGCTTCGCCAAGCTCAGCATCTGGACGTATAGTT
>QMQZ01000093.1 GCA_003649145.1 Thermoproteota archaeon | reverse complement strand
CCGCATTTTACCTCGAGTTAAATTTGAGGATTACCTTTCAGTTTATTTCGAGATTCGCCCCTGCTCATTCTTCACGCTTCCTGCCGAACTTCCCGGTGGAAGTGAATATGGTAGAATTATAGACGAAAAGTGCGCTGAAGACGTAGCTCTTCTCTTGCGAACAAGAGACCTTTACTTGAGAGGTAGGCTCATTTTGCAGTTGAGGAATAAAATAAGGAAGCTTTTCAAGGAGTTGGTTTTGAAGTCTGAAGTTTTTAAAGCGCATAAGGATTGGGCTAAAGCTTTGGGTTTAAAAATGATGGTCGAGGAGGTTAGGCCAAGTATCTATGAAGTTTACATTTACCGGGAATCTAAGGTTGGTAAGCGTTTGAAGAAGCTCTTCTCAACTAGAAGAGAGATAAGAAAGGCTATTGTTCAAGTTAAGCCTCTTGGTTTGCCGCCTTCATTGCTGGTCTATCCTGAGGAGCTTTCCACTACGTACATTACTGAGCTCGGTGAGCTGCTTGGTTATCCTGAGTGTTGCATTAAAAGATATGCTGAGGAGAGAAGTTCGGGAGTTTATATTGAGGAGAGAGCTTCACGTCAAATTAAAGAGTTAAAGCGAGCTGGAGATAAGCCAGACATCTATGCGTTCTTCTCAAGTAACTTCTTCCCGTGCACGCCTAAGTGTCCTAAAGCAAGCGAGATAGGGAGGAAGTTATACGAGGCGATTTCAAGACTTTCACCTAGTGCTGGAAAGGCCTTCCTGAAGTGCTTGGAGGAAAACGTTAGCACTGTCGAGAAGTACCCTGATTTGATAGCTGAGTATAGGCGAATGGTGGATGCAAGGGCTAGAGGTTTAATCTCTCACATGTAAATGACAAGAAATAAATCTTGCTCCGCCGTGTAGTATTATTGAAGTGGTGAATTGAGCATGTTTCCATCGTCGCTTGAGCTTACGCCTGAGAGGAAGAAGGAGCTCATAGATAAGATTGCTAATGAGATTGTTAAGAGAGGGCTGGAAACTCCGGCTATCATGTTCTTGGAAACTATTAAGCCATTAACTTGGGTTGGGGCTGAGCTGTCGATAGTCTACGTACTGCCTTTCGTCAAGGCTTACATTCAACATCCAGTTGTTGATGATTTAGTGGCTCTCTTTCACGATAGAGATGCAGTTGAGCTTCTAATAAAGAGAATTGAAGAGCTAGTAGAAATTCAGAAGGAGAAGGAGAGAGCTATTAAGGAAGCTAAGAAGAAGGCAAAAGCTGAGAAGGGCAAGAAGAGGCGTTGGTGGATTTTCGGATAAGCGCTATTCTTCCTCAAATTCTGCTTCTTCAAGGGTTATTTCAGCTGCCCAGTTGACAAGCTCTTCTGCAATTTTATCTCCAACTTTTGGCACTACAACTATGACTTTATAGTCTTTGTAGTTGTTTTCAATCCATTCGTTGTCGTATGATATTATGTATAGCGGCAAGTCGAATGTTGCTACTCCTGGCCCACTCCTCCTCAAATTGTATTTGGAGTATAGCTCGTACTCCTCCTTGGTTATGGGAAGCTTCAATTCAACTGGGTACTTATCTCGTATTATTATGAAGTCTGACTTCGTTAAGTCCCACAATTCTAATGCTTTTCGAGCTGCCTGCTTAACTACCTCGTGAAGTTCACCTTCAACTTCTTCAGTTATGGATGCCTTTCCTCTTTCTGAAATAATTACTAGTACTTTATTTTCGGCCAATACGTCTAACCTCCAGCTGCTTTCTTGATTATGTTTACTGCAGCTTCAAGGTCTGGTGTTCCACGCGGTGTGAGTGGGACTCTAGACATCACGTACTTTATTTCGCCGTCATCATACTTTATGAAGACTTGCGGTATGTCTAGTCCTCCAAACTCGTTTTTAACTCCGTACTTGTCTAGAAATTCATAGTCCTCTTTTCTCTCTTCGAGTTCAAGATTTAATTCTTCAGCTACTTTTTTGCACGCTTTTTTGATGTAGCTGCTTGCTTTCTCCCAGTCGGCTGTAACCATTATTATTGCTATGGGCTTAGCCATTACATTTAACCTCCAATCGATATGCGTTTATCTACCCTAATTCCGTATTATTTAAGAGTTGTGTCCTAAACCTGATCTAGCATTATTTTTGCTTCGAAATTCTTAAATATAATTTAGTTGATGTTGGAGCAACTAAGCCTTGGAGATGGTGTTGTGGCTGAGAAGGGAAGGCGTAGGGGTAAGAGGAGAATAAAGCCGGCATATCTTCTTCCAAAGCCTGTTTCTGTTGGTGATGAGATTACTGTTGAAGTTGAAGGGCTGAGTAAGCGCGGTGAGGGCGTTGCTAGGGTTAAGGGATACGTAGTGTTTATTCCAAATACTAAGCCTGGCGATAAAGTAACTATAAAGATAACTTCGATTAAGCCTAGCTTTGCAACTGGTGAAGTAGTTGAGAAGTGACTGCTAGCTGCTCTTGAATGAAAAGCCGCATTTTGGACAGGGAAGGTACCTTATCAGCTTTACTTTTCTTCTCCTCTTTTCATAGCTCTTTGGAAGCTTAGCTCCGCACTTTGGGCACTTCATGGCTTCTAGAAATTTTAAGCGAAATGCATATTTATCTCTTATTCAGCGTCTCCTTCGGTGATTGAATTGAGTGGAAGGCGGAGAAAAGTTCAGGAGAAAGTGGATAT
>QMQZ01000092.1 GCA_003649145.1 Thermoproteota archaeon | reverse complement strand
TGACCATAAATTTCGACATAATTATTCGCGATGGAGTAATTGTTGATGGAACAGGCAATCCATGGTTTAAAGCTGATGTTGGAATTAGAGATGGAAAGATAATTGCCGTTGGGAAATTGAAAAGTTGCAGCGCAGATGAAGTTATATATGCAGGTGAACTGATTGTTTGCCCCGGTTTTATTGATGTCCACAGCCACTCTGACTTTACTCTACTCGTCAATCCCAAAGCTGAAAGTAAAATCAGACAGGGAGTGACGACTGAAGTAATAGGAAATTGCGGCTTCTCAGCAGCACCAATTACAAGTGAACATGCTAGAAATTGGGTTTCAAAAAGGTTGTCTAGGTATGGATTAAAGCCTACTTGGAGTACTTTTAGCGAATACCTTGAAGCTCTCGATAAGGTTGGCTTGTCAATAAATGTAGCTTCACTGGTTGGCCATAGCACGATTAGAATGTGTGTCATGGATTTTGAAGCTCGAGAGCCAAGTAGAGATGAGCTTTCTGAAATGAAGTCTCTTGTAGCTGAAGCTATGGAAGCTGGAGCATTTGGCATGTCAACTGGACTAGTTTATCCTCCAGGAAGATACGCTAAAACTAATGAGATCATCGAGTTGTGCAAGGTAGTTGCTAAATATGGAGGAGTTTACGCTAGCCATATCAGAGGCGAGAGAGAAACAATCGTTGAAGCCGTGCTCGAAGCAATTAGAATTGGAGAGGAATCTGGAGTTTCAGTTCAAATTTCTCATCACCCCGCAAAAATTGGCGGTTGGGGCAAATCGAGAGAGACCTTAAAGCTGATCGATGAAGCTAGAAGTAGAGGCGTAGATGTCACTTGCGACTTACATCCATACATTGCTGGTAGCACTGGCTTAAGCTCAATATTGCCTCCATGGGCACAGGAAGGAGGACCACGTAAAATCATGGAGAGAATTAAGGATCCTCAAACTAGAGAGGAGATTAAGAAGGATATGATTGAAGAGCCCATACCTGGACCCGGTCCATGCGGGCTAGTAAAGCGAGGTATGTGGGACAAGCTGTTTCTAGTTGACTGTAAGAGAAATAAAAAGTATATTGGAATGTCATTCGCTGAAATAGCTGCGCAAATGGGTGTAGACCCATTTACTGCATATTTTAACCTAATTGTCGAAGAGGAAGCATCTGGAAGCATACTAGGCTTCTACTATAATGAGGATGATATCCGAAGAGTTTTACTTCATCCATCGTCCATGATTGGATCAGATGGCTACGCCTTAGCTCCCTACGGTGTACTTGGCCAAGGTAGAATGCATCCAAGGAGCTACGGCACTTTCCCAATGGTCATCAGAAAATACGTTAAAGGTGCTTCAAGAAGTGATTTAATGTACGACGAAGGCATTAAGATATTATCACTCGAAGAAGCAATAAGGAAAATGACTTCACTGCCAGCTCAGAAATTTGGCTTACTAAATAGAGGTATTATTAGACCTGGATTTTGGGCTGATATAGTAATTTTCAGTTTGAAGGAGATTTCTGACACAGGAACCTACTTAAAACCATATCAATACCCAGTTGGCATAAAGTACGTTATCGTTAATGGTGAAATAGTAATTATAGAAGGAGAGCACACAGGTAAAAATGCTGGAAGAGTATTACGTCACCAAGCCTTCAAGCAAATTGCTTAAGTTGAAAGCTAAATTTTCAATTCACCCTTCTCTATTATGACTACGCCGTCAACAGATACCGTGGGCTTGTAAACGACCATGTCCATGTGAATTTCACACTTAACATTTCCACCATAATAAATGTTGTCACCAAGCGCTATGTGCATTGTTCCAAGAGCCTTTTTCTCTTCCTGCCAGAACCCATTAAGCCTCGCTTCAGGATTCACTCCGAAGCCAAATTCAGCGAAATTATTTAAGTTCTTAACTTTGGAGATCATTTCCTTTAATTTATCAGCTTCACCACCGCCAATAACTTCAGTAACAACGCCATTCTCAACAATGAGCTTTATTGGCTCACTGGGCTTTCCTATAAGTGCTATTGGGCCGTCAACAACTACAACCCCATTAGCAGTACCCTCTACTGGCGTGAATGAAACTTCTCCGTCGGAAAAAGCAGCTGACTCGCCCGGCTTAGTTGCAAATCCAGCTTCAATAATTACTCTCGACCCCTCAATTGAGGCGGAAATGTCAGTGCCAAGCTCAGTCGTCACCTTAATTTCCTTCCTACCTTCAAATACTTCAGCTAATTTTAACGCAGTCGAGTACACTTTCTCATAGTCCGCAAGCGCAGCTCCACTAATCCAATTTTCAAGCGGTCTTAAGACCATGGACATGTACCTTATCCTTTTATCTCTGAGCAACTTCGCAACCACAGCGTCATATGAAGGAGCGCCAGTGCTCTTAGTGATCCCGATAACAACTTGAGCGTGATTCAATGCTCCATGAACTGTCTTAGGCAGCGTTGTGTGCGACGGCCATTTGCTCCGAATTATTGCTATTACAGGATTTCCTCCAACATCAAATGCAACTTTAAATAGCGCATTAACCATTTCCATCTCTGAACTATCATCAGCTATTATCAGCACGTTTTCGCCGCTCTTCACGCTGAGGAGTTTTTCAATTATGAGCTTAGCTGATTTTTCAACTTTATCAGCCATCTCTGGCACCAAACCAATCTATAATTGTGCGCATTATAAGTCTTGACAATTAGTTTCAAAGAAG
>QMQZ01000091.1 GCA_003649145.1 Thermoproteota archaeon | reverse complement strand
TTTCAGGTCTTCGTATGTGACTTTTCTCCTTCCATGTAATGCTGCTATTGCCTTTGCCGTTTTCACTGTTGTTATTTCAGCTCTGTGCGTTTTGATGTTCAGCTTGATTATTGTTTCTATTAGGAGTTTTAGTAGGTCGTCGTCTATGATTGCACTTTTCACTATTTCTCTTGCCTTTATAATGGTGTTTCTGAGCTGCTTCTCCTCATCTTCATACTTCTTGTAGAATGATGTTGGGTCTGCGTGGAATTCTTCTACTCTCCTTACTATTTCGGCTCTTTCCTCTGGGTTGTTTAGTGCTTCGATTGGGACGTAGAGGCCGAATCTGTCTAGGAGTTGGGGTCTTAGTTCTCCCTCCTCTGGATTCATGCTTCCGACTAGGATGAATCTTGCTGGGTGCCTGAACGATATCCCCTCTCGCTCGATGATGTTCCACCCCATTGCTGCTGCATCTAGGAGGACGTCTGCAACGTAGTCGTCTAGTAAGTTTACTTCGTCGATGTAGAGGATGTTCCTGTTGGCTTCGGCTAGTAGTCCTGGCTGGAGAGCTCTTACACCTTCCTTCAATGCTTTTTTGATGTCTATGGTTCCAACTAGCCTGTCGACTGTTATGCTTAATGGTAGGTCTACGACTTTCATTTTCCTCTTGGCTACCTTCAGCTTTCCTCCACTGGCCAGCTTGTCGTAGCATGCATCGCACATTTCTAGTGGATTGTGGGGGTTGCAGTTGAATGGGCATCCATCTACAACTTCGATTTCCGGCAGTACTTGGGATAGCGCTCTGACTAGTGTTGATTTGCCTGTTCCCTTCTCGCCGCTTAAAAGGACTCCTCCTATTGTTGGGTCGACTGCGCAGCAGAGTAGGGCTAGCTTAGCCTTCTCCTGCCCAACTATTGCTGTGAATGGGAAGACCAATTTCCTTTCATGCTTTCTCACGCCTAACCCTCCTCGGCTGGTCTGCGTAAGATTTTCGTCAGGTTTCTCCATGCATCGCTAATTTCCACCATCCTGCTCTTCCACTCCTCAATTTCTTCTGGGGAGTACCAGGTGATGCTGCTTCCTTGAATATATCCCTCGCCAGTTATGCTCTCCTCCAGTATTCCCTCAACTTCAGCGTATGTTTCTCTGAGTTTTTCGAGGATTTCTTCTGGCGGCTTCCAGAGTCCTCTCTCCGCGGCTTCTATTAGTCTTCTTAGAATTTCCTCGAGTGCCCACACGTTGTTTTCTTCAAACCACTTCTTCATTTCATCATCTAAAACGTACGTCTTGGCGATTTCATTGAAGACCCAGTTGCTGACCTGCTTCGTTGTCGCCGACCACCCGTATAGGTGGAGGATTTTCCTCGAAAATTCATTTGCCCCTCTGTAGCCGTGCTTTTTCATTTCTGAAATCCATGTTGGGTTGAGGAGTTTTGCTCTAACAATTCTCTCAACTTCCTCCTTAATGCTTCTAACCTCTGTTAGACTTACATCTCTAGTGTCAACTATTACTGCTTCAACGTCGCTTCTCCCAGTTATGCTCTTTACTGTGTTGTAGAATCCTCCTTGATATGAGAAGTAGCAGCAGCAGTTGAATAGGTCATGCTCGTCGCTCGCGTGGTTTCTTGCCACTAAATCTACGTTGCTTAGGTTTAGGATGAAGGCTTCTGGACTTGGCTTGCCGAAGCTGTTTTTGGTGTACATGTAGCATCCCCATTGAATCCAAGTTTTCGCTAGGTCTTCGTCGCTCTTCCAGGCTGAGGCTTCAATTGCATAGTTGACTCCAGCGCCATATGTTCCAGGTGGGCTGCACCAAACTCTGCACTTAGCCTCTTCAACTCCGCCCTTACCCATCTGCCTCAGCTTCTCCAAGTAGTCTAGGTAGTGCTTTTTGACATAGTTCAACTCTAGTGGCTCATCTAGCATTATTACCTTCGAGACAGCCTTGTCTATCAAGTATATGTAGTTTGGAAGGGTGTCCCTAACTATTCCACTTATCCTAACTACGACATCTATTCTAGGCCTTTTGAGCACGCTTAAAGGTATTACTTCGATGTCCCTAACTGAGCCATTCGACCCCCAAACAGGCCTAGTTCCAAGGAGGTATAGTATTTGGGCGAGCTGCTCTCCATCAGCCTTATACGCGTCGAGGCTCCACAGCCAGTGGCCAATGCTCTCAGGATATCTACCGTGCTTTTCAAGGTAGTAGTTGATCAGCTTATTTGCAGTTTCAACTCCAATTTTCCACGCTGCTGGCGTAGGTATTATTGTTGGGTCAACTGCATAGAAGTTCCTACCCGTGGGAAGGATGTCTATTTTGCCTCTAGTAATCGCTCCTGACGCTCCTGGCTCAATGTAGCCTGCCTCCAATCCAACTAGAAAGCCATTATACTCGCGCCTACACTCACCTATCCTCTCAGCTAGCTCGAGCGCCCTCTTAAAGACGTCCACTAGCTTCTCAGCATTCTTCAATTCAACCTCTAGAATATGCGTCACCTCCAATCAAGCCCTTCAACTCGTCATTTAGTATCTCAATCAGCAATTGAGAGTCAAGCTGATCTGGAGTGACTTTCAATTCCAGAAGTCTAGAAATGATCTTGACGGCCAACTTATGTAGAAGATTAAGGGCTTCAGAGTTAGTTAATCCGAGCTTATTCATCTCGTTTGGCTTCAACCTCAATTCATCATAATTTAGTCCTAGGTATTCAGCTAAGACTCTCCTTATTGATGGGAGTTCATGTGAATC
>QMQZ01000090.1 GCA_003649145.1 Thermoproteota archaeon | reverse complement strand
TCATTGAGAAGTCTGGCTTTAGCAGCTTCAACAAGTATCTTCCTAAGCCTTTCAGGAGGAATGACTTCTGTTTTCCTAGAAATTCGCTCCATTGCAATTCTCGAAATTGGAGATAATTCAATAGAATCGATGGTTGCAAACTCGACTTCTCCATCTTTAATGGCCTTGAAGAACCTCTTTAAATCATCAACGTCAATATCTCGGAGTAGAAATTCTTTAAGAGCTTCCTCGTAAATTACAGTGTCCTTGAACATTTCAACAAGCCTCCTCAAGCTTAGAGTCGAAATGTCAGCCCACTTTGCTAGTGCACCAAATCTTCTTGCAACGTGGACAAGCCTTCTCTTAAATAAGCCGGATCGCTCAGCTATTTTAATAGCCTCAGCTCTCAAGTCTTTAGAAGTTAAACTTCTAATGATTTTCTCGACGTCCTCAGGTTTAACTGACCTAGACGCATGAATAACTATCCTATACGGATCTTGCTGAACGCCTACAGCATGACCTACTATATCTGCAACTTCATCTGCGACCAATCTTGCAAGAGCCCTATTGGCGAGAGTGCCCAGGTGAGCGTGGATTATTATGAAATCCTCCCACCTTTCTATTACAACTCGCCTATCTGACGGAACTGGCAGCTTCTTCTCAACCTGCTCAACTACCTCTTTAATGGCTTCCCTTAGAGTCTCAACATCGCAAGGGTATCTTTCAGTAAGCTCTTTTACAACTTTATCGATCGCTTCTCCATTTAATAGCCTATCCTCAACAAAACCTCTTATCCAGCCAACTTCCTGAGCAATTTCATATGGAACCGGTATTTCTTCTCCAACCCAGCTCGGAATAGCTCCTGTGGGATCGCTATCCGGGGCAACGTATATTTTATCGCCGACAATCTCCTTAATCTTCCACAGACTACCTCTAAATATGAACTTCCTACCTGGGTCTCCATACTCAGCAACGAAAACTTCATCCAAAACACCTATTGGCGTGTTGCTTGTCAAATCTATTACCAGGAACTTCTTCTCGTCAGGTATCATGGATAGCTGATCAAAAAAGTACTCATAAACAGCTTTCCTATTTCTCGGAGTTAGCAAGACTTTATCTTCAAATGAAGCCCAAACAAGCCTTGGATACCGGTTGTGCATGTAGCTTACAACTTTGACTAACTCGTCTTCTGTAAGGTCTCTATACGGGTAAGCTTTACCGTATAATTCGAGTATTTGGCTGAAATTCCATCTTCTCCTCTGCATGAGCAAAGCAACAATTTGATGGCAGAGAACGTCGTATGGCTTCTCTGGAACCTTAATAGGCTCAAGCTCTTCATTAAGAGCCTTTCTGCAGATGACAAGAGCTTCGAGAGTGTCATCCGGGTCGGCGGTTATAATTACTCCCTTGGCTATCCTTCCAATCCTATGTCCAGCTCTACCAACCCTCTGAACCAATCTGGTTGCTTGCCTTGGGGACATGTACTGGATTACCAAATCAATGTGGCCTACGTCAATTCCAAGCTCTAGAGAAGAAGTGCAAACTAGCCCCTTTAGTGCACCCTCCTTTAAACCTCTCTCAGCAGCGATTCTAGATGGCTTTGAGAGAGAGCCATGATGAACACTTACCGGGAAGTTTATGTCCCAAACCTTAAATCTTGAAGCCAAAACTTCAGCTATAGCTCTAGTATTGACGGAGAGAAGTGCTGACCTATGCTGCTCAATTAAGCTTCTAATGAGCCTCAGCCTAGTAGCCACCTCAGGATGAGTGTAGAGCTTAGCTGCAAGCTCATAGTCCTCAGACTGCGGCTTCGGGTAAACAACCCTAAGTTTCATCAACCTAGCAACTGGAACTTTAACTATTTCAACAGGCCTTCCAACTCCAACAAGAAAGTTAGCAACCACTTCAGGTGAGCCAATAGTTGCTGAAAGACCGATAATCTGAAAGTCCCTACCAGCAATGTACCTGAGCCTTTCTAACGCAAGAGAAAGCTGAGATCCACGCTTATCTTCAGCTAACTCATGAATCTCATCAACAATAACCCACCTAACCTGCTTCAAGTGTGACCTCATGACCTTACCTGAAAGAATAGCCTGCAAAGTTTCAGGAGTAGTTATTAGTAAGTCTGGAGGTGACTTAGCCTGCAAAGCCCTTTCAGACTGATCTGTGTCGCCGTGCCTAACTGCAACTTTAATGTCAAGCTCCTTACTCCACCACTCAAACCTCTCAAGCATATCTCTATTCAAGGCTCTAAGCGGAGTTATGTATAGGATCTTAATTCCAGGAGGCTTAATTGGCATCTCAATGTACATACTAAAAACTGGAAGTAGAGCAGCCTCAGTCTTTCCAGTAGCTGTCGGTGCAATTAAAAGAACATTCTTACCCTTTAAAATAAGAGGAATGGCTTGCTCCTGAGGGTCTGTAGGCTGATTAAAACCCCTCTTAATCAAAGCCCTCTGAACTGGCTTCGCCAGCAGCTGGAAAGCTCCTTGAAGCACTGATTCACTCAAATCTCTAACCTCTCTAAATTAGCAGTTGATAGTCAGAATCTTTACTTAAAAGAGACTTAATTCTTTTTTGCCGGGAAGTCACTTCTCCTCCTCTTTAACATAAATTGTATAGCCACAATAGCCGCACGAGTGCCTGTTACCATGAAAAGCCATTATTCTGCCGCACCTCGGGCAGAGCTTCCTCTTCAACGTGATTTTACCAGTATTATAATCATACTCGTATAGCTTATGCCTCTGAGCCATTGCACCGTCACCTTAATA
>QMQZ01000089.1 GCA_003649145.1 Thermoproteota archaeon | reverse complement strand
CGCGCCCGCTCGTCCCAGAAGCTACTAGGGGTAGGAGTACTAGGGCTACTACGAGGTTTGCCGCTGAGCCTGCTCCGAGGATCCTAAGCCTGCTCCTAAGCCTAGCCCTCGAGAACTCGTTCTCGTCCACCTCGACGAACGCTCCTGGGATTACCGCTAGTAGTAGGAGGCCGCTAGACCTGACGCCAACCCCCTCTACGACGGCTGCAGCCCCGTGGCTCACCTCGTGGACCACTATGGCTATCGAGAACGCTATGAGTATGTAGGCGATGTTCCTCCAGGTGACTGTGAGCCCGGGTATGAGGGGTATGAGGCCACCCGTCTCGCTAGCAGGCACCCCGCTGAGCCTCATGACTACAGTACTACCTGTGTAGTAGTAGAATAGGAGGGCGCAGATAGCCGAGGCTATCGCCGCTATGTCCAGGGCTAGCCCTGCTAGCCTACTACCAGCTAGCCTCCTAGCCCAGCTGAAGGTGACAGGCCTCCTCCATATCAGGAGCGGTGGCTTGACCTCGACACCCCTCCTGGAGAGTACCCCTGGCCTAACCCTCTCAGCTACCACTATTAGAAGCCATAGTAGTGCGATGAGCAGTACGGTCAGGGCTAGCTCGCTCATACCCTATCCACAAGGCTAGAAGCATAGGCCTGGGATATAAACTCTAGTGGTGGGTGCAGCCAACCACACACCTTAATACCGGGAGGGCCTTAGAGTTCGGGATGGTGCTCTCATGGCTGGGGACGACGAGGGCTTAGCGCGTAGGAACGTCCTAGGCCTCGGGGTCACAAGCCTGCTAACCGACGTCAGCACTGAGATGATACTTGCAATACTCCCATTTTATGCAACTGAAGTCTTAGGAATTCAAATGGAAGCACTAGGTTTTATTGAAGGAGCAGCAGAAACAGTTGCAAGCCTACTGAAGGGAGTGTCAGGAAAGATTTCAGATAAATTTATGAGAAGAAAGCCATTCGCAATATTGGGGTATGGAATCTCGGCTTTTACAAAGCCACTATTCGGCATAACATCAACATGGCACCACATACTCACTGTGAGAATAGCTGACAGAATAGGTAAAGGTATTAGAACAGCACCGAGAGATGCACTTTTAGCAAGCTCCATTGAGCCAAGCCTGAGAGGTAGAGCTTTTGGACTACATAGGATGATGGATACACTTGGAGCAATAACTGGGCCACTCATATCACTTGTAATGCTTACCTATGGCTTCAGCTACAGAACAATTTTCTTCCTCACAATAATACCTGGTCTACTAGCAATACTATTCTTAGTTCCAGTTCGAGAAGCAACGGAGAGAAGCATAGAGCGGAGAAGCAATTTTATTGAAAAGGAAGCTACGTATTCAGCTGAAGAAAGCGGAGTCCTAACTTGGAAGTTCGCCATATTCATAGCGGCAGTAACAATATTCTCGCTGGGAAACTTCAGCTATGCATTCTGGCTTCTAAGGTCAAGTGAAGCAGGGATTCCAGTTAATTTAGTACCGCTATTCTACACGTTACACAATATAGCATACGCATTAGCAGCACTGCCAGCCGGTGAATTATCAGACCGCATCGGGAGAGAGAAAGTATTAGCTTCAGGCTACATTGCATTTGCACTAGCATGCTTAGGATTTACCTTCACGAATACATTCACAACAGCAGCACTACTACTCATATTATATGGAGTTTTCAGAGCAATAACAGACACCGTGCAAAGAGCAATGGCTTCAGACCTAGCTAAGCGAAGAGAATTAGGCACAGCTTTCGGAGTATTGCATACAGCAGTTGGATTGAGCGCACTACCCTCGAGCACTATTGCTGGATTGCTATGGAGCATGTACGGGTCTTGGGCAGCATTCACATATGGAGCAGTATTAGCAATAATATCAACATTCCTACTATCAATTTGGGCTAAAATTAAATCATAAAAATGAAAATATAAAACATTGTCATTCTGCTTTTTTCCTAAAAACTCGCCCTGCCAATTTACCAGTGTGCTCTCCCTTATCGATTACTAATTGCCCATTAACAATTACATACTCTATTCCTTCTGGATACTGATGAGGGTTTTCAAAAGTTGCTTTATCCCTTATTGAGGTAAAGTCGAATATAACTACATCTGCAGCCATCCCTCTGGCTATTAATCCCCTATCTAGTAGTCCTAGTTTTTGAGATGGCATCCAAGTCATTTTCATAATTGCACTTTCTAAGCTCAACACACCTTCCTCTCTCACATATTTTGCTATTACTCTTGGAAATGTTCCATAGAATCTTGGATGAGGCTTACCTGCACTCATAGGCCCTTTGGGAGAAACAGCCCAGCCATCACTCCCTATCATCGATAGCCTATGAGATATGACATACTTTACGTCGCTCTCGCACATCGAGTGGATTACAATCATCGAAGCCCCTTCATCTTCAACTATTAAGTCGAATAGGGCGTTGAATCTATCCTTACCCCACATTTCTGCAATCTCTGCTAGACTTTTACCTTCGAATTCCTTGTGATTCTTAGAGTAAACTACGAATATTCGATCCCACCCAGATTCTCTCAGCATGTCCTCTTTAGCCTTAATTCCACTCCCCATTTCTTCAGCAATTTTAGCCCTAGTAGCTGGATTCTGCAATTTTTCTAATATTCCTTCAACGCCACCCACTTGAACCCAAGGAGGGAGGAGGGCAGTTATGCCCGTCATCCCAGCAGCATAAGGATACACATCGCACGTTACTTCTACGCCTTTAAATCTTGCCTCCTCCAT
>QMQZ01000088.1 GCA_003649145.1 Thermoproteota archaeon | reverse complement strand
ATTATAACTTCATCGTGCTCATCTATGAAGTTTAGTGCGCCGTCTCCTGGAAGGAATGCTGTCACCTGCTTTCCATTTTTAATTAGCTGTACTCTAACGCACTTTCTCACTGCTGAGTTTGGCTGCCTGCTCTCTATTCCGACCTTCTCGATCACTATTCCTCTTGCTTGTGGTGCGCCTTCAAGTGGGTCTGCTTTAACGTCTAGCATTAGCATTCTCCTCTTGTACTCCCTCTGGCTCCATCTGAACTTCTTCCTCTTCCTCCTCAGCTTTCTAGCTGCGTATAGTCCCATTGGAGCTTTTGACCCAGGCATGCTTCCACCTCAATTCTGAGCTATTGGTGCTAACAGCTTGCTCCTAAATAAATTTTCCTTCACAGAATTATACTAAAATAATTATCCTTAAGTCATATAAATAAAGGAAGGAAATTTAGACGTTTTCGCATCGCTTTAGTAGGTCTTCCCAGACCATGTCCACGTACTCTTGCAGCTCCTTTATCAGGTGCTGGTTTTCTGGCTTGAATAGGTGCTTAAATCTTCCTTGAGGCTTCAAGAATTCCTCTATTGGCTTCTTCAGCTCTGGCTTCTTTGCTATGGCTAAGCTCCTGTCAGTTAGCCTCCACCTTCCGTTTTCGCATTCCCATAGTGGGAAGTAGCAGGTGTCTACTGCGAGTTTGGCTATTTTGATCGACTGGTTTGTAGCTAGTCTCCATCCTCTTGGGCATGGTGAGAATGCGTGGATGAATGCCGGCCCGTTAACTTCTATTCCTTTCCTAACCTTCCTGACTAGGTCTGCCCAGTGGGCTGGAGTTACTGTTGCTACGTATGGTATTCTGTGTGCTACTGCGATGTCTGCTATTGGCTTCTTATGCTGCTGCTTTCCTGGGATTGCTGTTCCTGCTGGAGATGTTGTGGTTGCAGCTCCAAGCGGCGTTCCACCGCTCCTCTGGATTCCTGTATTCATGTATGCTTCGTTGTCGTACAGTATGTAGAGGAAGTCGTGTCCTCTTTCAAATGCGCCGCTTAGTGCTTGGATTCCAATGTCGTATGTTCCTCCGTCTCCTGCGAAGCATATGACGTCTATGTGGTCGTACTTGCACCTTCCCTTCCTCTTTAGCGCTTTAATTCCAGACTCTATTCCTGAAGCTACTGCTGCGACGTTTTCGAATGCCACGTGGATCCATGGAAGCTTCCATGAAGTGTATGGGTATATTGTTGTTGCAACTTCTAGGCATCCAGTTGCATTGGCTAGGATTGTCGGGCCGCGTAGTGCCATTAGTGCTTGCCTAACGATGATTGAAGCTCCGCACCCGGCGCAGAGCCTGTGGCCTGGTAGTAGGAGCTTAGGCTTTTTAGCTAACTCCTTCAAATTCAACTTGAAGCTCATTCTCTCACCCCTATGAATTTAACGGGCTTTTCAACTCGCTTCGTCTTCAGGATTTCAAGTAGGTCGTCGTACACTTGCTTCACTAGTCCGGGGTGCATGTCTCTTCCTCCTAGGCCGTAGATGTAGTTCACTATTATCGGCTTTTCAGGCTCGTCGTAGAATATTGACCTGGTTTCTAGGAATACTGGACCTCCGAATCCTCCGAATGGGCCGCTCCTATCTAGCACGCCTACAACTTTGACGTGCTTGAGTGCTTCTATGAGCTCTTCTGCTGGGAATGGCCTGAATGTTCTTAGCCGCAGTACTCCCACCTTTAATCCCTTCTTCCTGAGCTGCTTGACTACGCTTCTCACTGTCCCTGCA
Organism: Thermoproteota archaeon; assembly: GCA_003649145.1. Next base: position 1,025 of record QMQZ01000088.1, on the reverse strand, counting down.
GTTGAGCCTAGGACTATTGTGGCGACTTCAGCGTCTTCTAGTCCATAGCAGTCGATGAACCCGTCTCCATACTTTCTCCCACTTATCTTGGAGTACTCCTCGTTTACTTGCTTGATTACTGGCCTCGCCTTCTCCATGGCGTCGTGCTGCTGCATCTTGTGCTCGTAGTAGTAGTCGTAGAGGTCTAGTGGGCCGAAGGTTAGCGGCTTTTCTGGGTCTAGGATCATTGGGACTTTTCCGAGGTATGGAACTTCAATTTCAACTGGCTTTCTAGTTCCAACGAAGTTCTTCACGACTTCGTCTGGCAGGATGCTGACGTTTTGGAGTGTGTGGCTTAGGAGGAATCCGTCTAGCATGACCATTACTGGGAGCTGGACGTCTGGGTGCTCTGCAATTCTGAATGCCTGAATTATTGTGTCGTAGGCCTCCTGCGCATCTTCAACGTAGAGTTGAATCCAGCTTGCATCTCTGCAGCCCATCGAGTCGCCGTGGTCGCAGTGGATGCATATTGGCCCTGAGAGGGCTCTGTTCACTATGGCCATTACGATTGGGAGCCTCATGCTTGAGGCTATGTAGACTATCTCCCACATTAGGGCTAAGCCGTTGGCTGCTGTGGCTGTGAATGCTCTTGCACCTACTGCTGCTGCTCCTATGCACGCGCTTAGTGCTGAGTGCTCTGACTCTACTGCTACGAACTCGGTGTCGACTTCTCCATTAGCTACGAACTCTGAGAAGCGCTCGACTATTAGGGTTTGGGGAGTTATTGGGTATGCTGCAACCATGTCTACGTTGCACTGCTTTACAGCCCAGGCTACTGCCTCGTCTCCATTTAGGCCCATAACAACTTGCTTAACTGCCATTCAACCACCTCACTCCAACACCATCTTTATGGCTTTGACTGGGCACTCCTCAGCGCATATTCCGCATCCCTTGCAGAAGTCGTAGTTTATTTGGACTTTCTCTCCGTCCCACTCCACTGCGCCGTCTGGGCAGTAGACCCAGCAAGTTAAGCACTTAATGCACTT
>QMQZ01000087.1 GCA_003649145.1 Thermoproteota archaeon | reverse complement strand
GGCTTATAGGAGCAAGAGAAGAATCCGAAAGCTGCGACATAGCCATAATAGATGGCTCAATAACCAACGATGAAGACGAGAAGAAAATCATGGAAATCCGAAGGAAAGCGAAAACACTAATTGCACTGGGCACCTGCGCAGTGCTAGGCGGAGTTCAAAGCGCAGTTAACGAGCTAAATATAAGTGAAGCATTAAGCAAAGTCTACAAAAAAGTGCCCAAAGCAGTTAAAATCAACAAGGTCAAGCCACTAAGCGAAGCAGTCCACGTCGACTACGAAATTCCAGGCTGCCCAGCCGAAGTAGAAGAGCTAGAAAAACTACTAGTAGAACTAATATCAGGAGCAAAATTCAGGCTAAGCGCAAAATCAGTTTGCTTTGAATGTAAACTGAGAGAAACAGCCTGCCTACTAGATAAAGGGGAAATGTGCCTAGGACCAATAATTAGAAGCGGATGCAACGCAAAGTGCCCAGCCCTAGGAGCGCCATGCAGAGGTTGCAGAGGGCTATTCGAAGACAGTGAAGTTGAAGAGCTAATCCGCACAGCCCTAGAGAAGGGAATTAAAGAGTACGTGATTAAGGATAAGCTTTCAATCTTCATGGCTAAGGTGGCTAGAAAATATGGCGAAGTGTTTGAGAAGTGAAGAGATCTTAAGGATTGAAGGTCACGGAGAAATGCTTGTAAAGATAAGAGGAGGGAATGTAGAAAGCGTAGAGTTTCGAGTACTAGAGCCATCAAGGCTATTTGAAGCATTCATGGTTGGAAAAAGCGCTGTAGAAGCACCATACATTAGCAGTAGAATATGCGGACTATGCGGCTACTCACACGCCATGTGCGCCGCCAAAGCAGTTGAAAACGCCCTAAACTTGGAAGTCCCAGACGAAGTCTCCCTCTTGAGAGAGGCTATAATGATGCTAAACACCATTGACAGCCACTTAATACACGTATTCGCACTCTCACTCCCAGACTTCATCAAAGTCAAGACATTCATAGAAGCAGCAGCCAAACTCCCAAGACAGTACAAAGAAGCATTCGAAATCAAGAAGACCATTTGCGACACACTAACTAGAATTTGCGGCAGCTCAGTACACCCAGTAAACATAGTCCCAGGCGGATTCACTTCAAAAATCGACAAGAAAACACTAGTCGAAGTTTCAAGTGAACTTGAAGAGGAAGCATCGAAGGCAGAGCAACTAATTGAAGAAGTAATAGCACTACTCATCTCAGGAGAGAAGCTAGACAGGAAGAGCAACTACGGTGCACTAGCCGACGACAGCTACCCATTCTACACTGGCGAAAGCGTGGTAATTGCTGGAGAGAAAATTCCAGCAAGTAAGTTCAAGGAGAAAGTAAAGGAAGTAGAAGTTGACTACTCAACAAGCAAGAAAGCACTATTCCAAGGAGAAAACTACATGGTAGGAGCACTAGCAAGACTGAACAACCACTACAGCAAACTTAGCGAAGCAGCGAGGAAAATTGCAGACCAGCTAGGACTAAAACTACCATCAACAAATCCATACCTAATACCTGCAGCTCAACTCATAGAAGCAGTACACTGCCTCGAAAAAGCCTCAGAAATCATGAGGAGCCTACCCACAATAAGTCCAGCAGAAAAGCTGAGCGAAAAATCCGGAGTAGGAATGGCAATAGTTGAAGCCCCACGAGGACTACTCTACCACGAGTATAGGATTGAAAATGGGAAAATAGCCGAAGCAGACATCATAACCCCAACAGTACAAAACATCCCGGACATAGAAGCCTCAGTCAAGCAAATAGCTGAAAAATTCTCCAAATGCGATCCAAGCACGATCAAAGAGAAGTGTGAGGTAGTCGTTAGGTGCTACGACCCCTGCTTATCCTGCTCAACCCACGTCATCAAGCTGTCCGAGTAAGGTAAATTTGGATCCAACAGAATAATTATGGTTGACCGATGAAGAGTACTTCCGGCGCGGAATGATGAAGAAAACTTACCCAGCTGAGGCTCAATCTCCAAGAACTCTAGCCTCAACATTCAACTTTTTCTCAACCCAACTAGCAAATGGCTCAGCAAAGTAGCCGACAGTATAAACTACCTTAGGCTTAGACGATTCAATGTAATTAACGAGCTGAGGGAAGTCCGCATGACTGCTAAGTGGAAAAGCTGCGTGAAAGTTCTTAAATGGGTATAATAGAGTCCAGCCAGTTGAAATTGCCTTAACCATATTGTACTTCTCAGCAATTTTAAGCGCGCTCTTACTGGAAACAACCGCTGGCATAGAATGACTTCTCAGAGCTTCCAATCCCTCCCTAGACGACATGTTAATGCAGTTGAATTTGAAGCCAAACTCCCCGTAGACCCTATTAACTCTCTCAATCCGCTCATCAACAAGAACTTCGACGTTAAGCCACTTATTCATGAGAGCAATAAGCTCCTGCGCCTTTCCAATCGAGTAAGCTAAAAACACTGGAGCAACTCCAGACTTCAAGGAAGACTCAACGAAATCTGCAATCTCATCATAAACCTCCCGCCTATCTGGAAACACCATTTTAGGGTGGCCGTAAGTTGCATCTATAATCAGCTCTTCACACTCAAGAGGCTTAGCAGGCTTGGTAATCAGAGTTTCATCCAAATTCAAATCTCCAGTATAAGCAATGGAGAAGGACCTGTGCTTAAATAGAAACTGAGAAGACCCTAAAATGTGACCTGAATCGTAGACCTCTACATCTAAATTGCCAATAGTGAAGCGCTGAGAATGAAGGAAAGCAGGATAAACATTTTTGAGCTTCTTCCCACTTTGAGCCTCGTAAAGCCGAATAGTCAAGTAAGAAGCAAGCTTAGGCTTTCTAGACT
>QMQZ01000086.1 GCA_003649145.1 Thermoproteota archaeon | reverse complement strand
TTGTTAAAGTTACCAGTCAATCGTAGTGAAATTGAAATACATTCTATTGCATGGGAAGTTTGCGGAAATTCTACTCGTTTACTGGATTAATCTCCGTAGCAATTTGTAAAGCTCTTTCTCTACTTTAACGATTTCATGAGATAAATTTTCTCGCCAGATTTTCTCAAAATTCTTTTTGGCAGTTCTTTGCTCGAGCATCCACTCTTCTGCAAACTTTCCACTCACGATGTCTTCCATCACACTCCTTAATGTTGCCTTCACTTCCTCAGAAATTATCTTAGGTCCTCTAGTTTGCTGTCCATATTGACTTGTAGAAGAGTGCAAATTTAGCTGATCCCACAAGCCATATTTATAAATGGCTTTTGCTAGCTCGATTAACTCGCCTGAAGCATACAGCTCCAAAATTGCTACCATTGGATTAATGCCGAATTCAATCATAACTTCAAAGGCTGCTCTAATTAAGTGAAGCATACCCCCACCTACAACCTGCTCTCCGAAAAGGTCAGTTACAGCTTCTTCCCAGAAGCTAGATTCAATCGCTACTCCACCAGGATTTAGAGAGCCTATTCCCTTTGCAATCGCTAACGCATGATCTAAAGCTCTCCCTGAATAGTCTTGGTGAACCCCAATTAGCACGGGAAATCCTTTACCCTCTAAAAATAAGCTCCTCACTCCTTCACCTATCATTCTAGGAGCTACGAGGACGACGTCAACATAGGTTGGGGGCTTAATGTAGCCAAATGCCACATTATATCCACTGGCAAAGCACAATACATGACCATGCCTTAAATTTCCTTCAACTTCCTCCTTAAAGACTTGTGGAGCTACTTCATCTGGAATTAACATTAATGTTACTTCAGACAGCTTAACTGCATCACCAATAGGATATACTTTGAATCCGTCTCGCTCAGCTCTTTCCCAATACTCGTCGCGAATATTACCTATGATAACATTTAGGCCATTATCTCGCAGATTTAATGCTTGAGCTCTACCTTGATTCCCATAGCCAATAATGCTAATCAATTTCTCAGAAATCAGATTCAAATTAGAGTCGAAGTGCAATTTACCCGACAAGACAATTCACCACATTCAAGTGTATGGTATAATTAAGTGCATCATCCAATAATCACTTCTGCTTAAGTTTACCTCATCAAGTACGCTTATAATTAAATAGCTATTAGAGCTGATAAGGCTCAATTAAGATTACTTCAGCTTTCTTAATTTCTGGAATCGTCAATGCTGCTTCTCGCACCTTCATTACCAAGTATCTCGCTAAAGGACACATGAAAGATGGAACCGTCAAAGTCATCTTTATCGTTGCCTTCTCCCCCTCAACCTTAACATCTCTTATCAATCCCATGTCAACTACGTTCATACCGACTTCCGGATCAATTACGCTTTTAAGTGCATTCATAACCTTCTTTTCCAATCCTTCGCTTGACAACATGCTCACCTACATCGAAACATATGTATAAAATAGGGTTTATGATTTTCTCCTCAACATTAATACTGCAGCTACCAAGATTATTACAACAGCAACTATAGCCAATCCGTACAACATTACTGGTGGGCTGGGAGGAGCCGACACTTTTATCGTCTGCACTTCACTTTCAACTTCATATGTTTCGCAAACTACTTTACACTCATAGGTACCTTCGTTCATGAATGCGTAAGTGAATGAGTACTCGCCATTAATATTCGTAACTGTCGATTCTACCGGCTCATCATTAATGTATAATGATACGTCTACGCCAGTAATAGGTGTGCCTTCAAAAGATAGCGAGCCAGTAAATGTGATTGATTCACCTACATGCACTTTATTTGAGCTGACTGCTAATGATAGTTGAGGAATGCCCCACTTAACTTGTATTGTGTGGATGCTGTGAGTATATTTGACGAATACGAAGTAGTGGGTTGCATTCATACTAATCGTCGGAGTGACTATGCTTTTGTCTATGTAAACGACTATTACGCCAGACACTGCCTCTTTAGGTATAGTCATATTTAGCGCACCAATAGTTCCTTCCGGACCTTCAACTTCCAATTCAATTCTATCAACTAGAAATTGGAAACGCCTTAATGTTGAATTTGTAATTGCAATTATCTTTCTTTTCTTTCCTGCAATAAGTTCCTCGATCTCGTGTATGTTTGCATCAGCTACACCCCAAGCATTTCTAACAACCTTAAAGGCAAGGTCTTTTAATTCATTAAAGTTGATGCCCTTGAAAGTAACTCGATGTCTAGTCTTCTCAGCGACGTGTACGTGGGGTGGAACGATAATTTCAATTAACTCGCTTTCAGAGCTCCCACCTTCAATCACGAAAGTTACATCAGCAATGCCTTCAGGAATCGCCTCTGCAAGATTATCGAACAAACTGTAGAATTTGAATGCATCGACAGTAGTTTCTGAGGGGGGCTTTAGCTTAAGTCCCTCAAAGCAAAACTCAAGTATGCCTCGAGTTCCCTGTCTTGTGTAGGTTAAAGTGAAGTCCATGACTTTTGCGCTCACGTGTGTCTCCCTTAGAACTGTCCTGCAGAACGTGTAAAATTGTGAAGTTGCATTAGGAGCTAAATCCTCTATAAAGTCAATACATAAGTTTTTAACTTCATTAAATTGCCTCTCTACGTCACCAGTAATTTTCTGCTTACAATCGAGTCTTAGCGTTCCATCACTTCTGGATACAGTTAGGTTGAGTGCAAAATAGTCGAGCTCAGCATGCTGTATCTGTCTTAACCTCTCGTAAAACTCGTCTGGCAAGACTATTTGTTGTGGAACTTCTGGTTCAGCTGCACAGGCAAATGCCTTCCTAAAGTTTCCTTCAATTTCACCATGAAACCTAAGAATTGCTTTATCTGATTCAAAAGTTGGCTCGAGAGAAAGATCGACGATAGTTACATTAC
>QMQZ01000085.1 GCA_003649145.1 Thermoproteota archaeon | reverse complement strand
GTTATATAATTGCTTCGCAGTCAATTTGGCGTTAGAGATTTAATTGGGTGGGAGTTAGTTTAGGTGATGACTTATGTCTCGCAAGGCTTTTGAGTTTCTGGATCACATGGCGGACGTCTACATTGCAGCGTATGGTAGAGATTTGAAGGAGGCATTTGAGAATGCTGCTAAAGCGATGTTCGAGGTCATGACTGACATTTCAACTGTTAATCCTAAAGTTAAGCGTGAAATTAGGGTTGAGGGCTTCGACTTGGAGTCTCTGCTTTATGAGTGGCTTGAAGAGCTCCTCTTCATCTTTGAAGTTGAGCTCATAGTTTTCTCGGAGTTTAGGGTTAAGCGGATTGAGAGGGTGAATGGAAAGTACGTGCTTGAAGCTGAAGCTTTCGGCGAGAAGTTCGACCCGTCTAGGCATCCGAGGAAGACTGGAGTTAAGGCCGTCACCTACTCTTTGATGGAGATAGTGGATAAGCCTGGGGAGTGCGTGGTGAAGTTCGTCCTCGACATTTAGTTTTAGATGAATTCTATAGTTAACTTCTCTACTGCTAGTCTTGGTATAATTCGCTTTCCAGCTTTCTCCAGCCTTACAATCTTGTGCTCCTCGAGTACCTTCAAGTCCCTGTACACGTTGCTGACGTCTCTTCGAACTCTTCTGGCTAGGTCGCTTATGGATTCGACGCCTCTAGCTACTTCTCTTATTATCCTGACCTTCTTGTCGGTGAACAGCTTCATTAGCTTGCTTATGGGTATGTGGGTATACTCGTCGAATGTGAAGTTTAGCTCCCCCTCTTCCTCGTAGGCCTTGTATGCGTAGTGTAGGGCAGCCCACTTCGAGTATATTACGTCTCTCTTCTTCTTGGCTTGCTGGTCTACTAGCTTTTCAAATGCGACTCCGTACTTAGACTCTAAGCGCTTTTCCATTCTCAGCAGCTCTTCTGGGCTGAGTATCCTCGTGATTTTGACTCTCATCGCTAATCTTTATCACGGGACTACCAAAAAGCTTTTTGCCCATTTCTCCATTGTTGTTGAGGGGTTTATTATGCCGAGAATCCCTTTAAAGAAAATTGATGCGTACATTTGGGAGATTCCTAAGGGCACTAAGCCTGGAATGAGGGTTCCGGGCAGAATTTACGCTAATGAGTACTTGCTCCAGAAGATGCAGCAGGACTTGACTTTAGAGCAGTGTGTCAACATTGCCCACCTGCCTGGAATTTACAAGTATGCAATAGTTCTCCCTGACGGCCATCAGGGCTATGGCTTCCCCATAGGTGGCGTTGCTGCTCTCGACGCTGAGGAGGGAGTTATTAGCCCAGGTGGAGTCGGCTACGACATCAACTGTGGAGTGAGGCTGATTAGAACTGATTTGGACAAGGAAGATGTAGTTAAGGTTCTTCCACAGCTTCTAGACACCCTATTTCGCCTCATACCTTCAGGTGTGGGCTCTACTGGGAAGATTAGGCTTTCAACGTCGGAGCTCGAGGAAGTCCTCGTTAGTGGTGTGGAGTGGGCTATTGAGCATGGCTATGGGTGGCCTGAGGACGCTGAGTTCTGCGAAGAGGGAGGCAGGATGCCTGCAGCAGATCCAGATAAGATTTCGAGTAGAGCCAAGGCTAGAGGTTCTAATCAGCTAGGCACACTTGGAAGTGGCAACCACTTCTTGGAGATCCAGTACGTTGACAAGATATACGCTCCAGAGGTTGCTAAGCGCTTTGGAATTACCCATGAGGGCCAAGTTACGATCATGATTCACACTGGCTCGAGAGGCTTTGGGCACCAGGTTTGCTCAGACTACCTTAGGGTGATGGAGAGGGCTGTCCACAAGTATGGGATTAGGCTTCCTGACAGGGAGCTCGCTTGTGCTCCTGCTAAGAGTAGGGAGGCTGAAGACTACTTTGCAGCTATGTCTGCTGCATGCAACTTCGCTTGGGCTAATAGGCAGTGCATAATGCACTGGACTAGAGAGGCCTTTGAGAGGGTGTTTAAGTCTTCAGCCGAGTCGCTTGGGCTGAGGCTAGTCTACGACGTAGCTCACAATATTGCTAAGCTCGAGGAGCACAGGGTTAATGGTGAGAAGCGGAAGGTCTTCGTCCACCGTAAGGGTGCTACTAGAGCATTTCCACGCGGCCACCCAGACATTCCAGCGAAGTATAGGGATATTGGGCAGCCAGTCCTAATTCCAGGCTCGATGGGCACAGCCTCCTACATCCTGCTAGGGCAGCCTAAGGCTATGGAGATAAGCTTCGGGTCAACTGCTCACGGTGCAGGTAGAATGCTGAGTAGAGCAGCTGCTAAGAGGAGGTACTGGGCTGGAGACATTAAGAAGAGGCTTGAAGCTAAGGGCATTCTGATTAGGGCTGCTAGTATGAGAGTTATAACTGAGGAGGCTCCTGAAGCCTACAAGGACATCGACATGGTTGCTCAAGTTTCGCACAAGGTTGGCATTGCAACTTTAGTTGCTAGAATGGTTCCACTAGGCGTGACTAAGGGTTAGCCTGTTTCGCCTCAGCGCATGATTGGGTCATCACACTTCAGCACTCGGCAAAGCAATCATCGGCAGTGAACCCTTGAATATCCAACCTAATTTATATTTCGCAGTGCTTTCTACTTTAGTTGGTGTCTAGTTTGTCTTGGCCGCCTCCTAAAAGGAAAGTTTCCCTTGCAATGGCAATTCCCGCCAGCTACACTTCTGACCTCCCGCACTTGAGGGAGAAGACCATTAGGGCTGGATTTATTGGAAGGGCTGCAGCTGTTTTTAGAGTTGAGAAGATCGTCATCTACTTGGATAAGCATGGAGTTGAGAGTGAAGGAGAATTTCTTTGTCAAGTTCTCCGCTTCCTAGACACTCCCCAGTACTTGCGGAGGAAGATGTTCGGGTTATCGCCGTTCTTGAAGTATGCTGGAATTCTC
>QMQZ01000084.1 GCA_003649145.1 Thermoproteota archaeon | reverse complement strand
TATGTATTGTAAGTGGCTCTGAAATAACTTCAAATACTGTAAATCTTGGATTCATAGCAGCGTATGGGTCTTGGGATATCATGCTAGTTTTCTTTCTAAATTGACACAACTGCTTTTTGGGTAGTGAGGCTATGTCTGTCCCTTCAAAGATTATCTTCCCATCAGTCGGCTTCAACAGCCTTAAAAGAAGACGCCCGGTAGTCGTTTTTCCACAGCCAGACTCGCCGACAAGGCAGAAGATTTCTCCCTTATAGATGTTGAATGAAATGCCGTCAACGGCTTTAACGTATAGGCGTTTCTTCCTTTTAATCAAGTCAAAGAAGCTTAACTTTACTGGGAACCACTTCTTAAGATTTTCAACTTTAATTATAACTTCTGACGATGAGGGTGTAGCCATGGTCTATTCACCTCCGTGCATACAGCCAGCAAGCAACTTTGTGCATGGGCTCAACTTCAACTAGTGGAGGTTCTTCTACATCGCACAGTCCTTTGAAGCTACTATTCTCCTTAAATACTTGACATCTTGGGTGAAACCTGCAGCCTGGCGGAGGATTTATAAGGTTTGGCGGTGCTCCTGGAATGAACTCTAACCTGTCTATTTTCTCATGTAGCTTTGGAACTGCTCTTATAAGCTTTTGAGTGTATGGGTGCTTTGGCCTCAAGTATATGTGCTCTGAACTTCCATATTCCACTATTTTACCAGCATACATGACAGCTACTTTATCAACGACCTCTGAAAGTACGGCTAAGTCGTGAGTTATGAATAGTAGGCTCATCTTCTCATGCTCTTTCAGCCTTTTTAGCAGGTTAATTATTTGAGCTTGAACTACTACGTCGAGCGCTGTTGTAGGCTCATCTGCAATTACGATTTTAGGTTTAAGTATGAGAGCCATTGCTATAACTGCCCTCTGCTTCATACCACCCGAAAGCTCATGCGGATACCTATCAGCAACATGCTCAGGCAAACCTACTAGCCTTAAAGCGTCAATAACATACTTCTTAGCTTCCTTATAGCTCATGTCCTGGTGATAGATGAGGGGCTCAGCCAACTGCTTTCCAATACTTAAAACTGGATTAAGCGAGTTCATTGCACCTTGAAAAACCATTGAAACCTTAATCCACCTGTAATGCTTCCTAAGCCAAGATTCTGGCTTCTTAGTTATTTCCTCCCCCTCAAAAATTATTTCTCCTCCAACTATCTTGCCTGGAGCGGGTATGCAAGTTAAAATTGAGTATCCTAAAGTGCTCTTCCCGCATCCAGATTCTCCAGCTAATCCGAGAGACTCTCCTTCATCTAAATCGATTGAAACTTTATCTACTGCCTTAACTATTCTTTGGCTGTCAAGAATGAAGTAGGTCTTCAAATCTCTAACAGTTAGTAGTTGTCGCATCTCCACCACCTAGTACCTCAATTTTGGATTGAGTATTTTATCAACTGCTACACCTATCATCGCGAATGAGAGTCCTACTAGCGCTATAAGTAATCCTGGCGGTATAACCCACCACCAGTATCCACATAGAGCTGCTCCATGAACTGACGCGTCGTGAAGAATTTGACCCCAAGTTGGTATTGTTGGGTCACCTAGGCCTAAGTAGCTTAATCCTGCTTCGAGAAGTATGTATCCTGGAACTCCTATAACCATCAAGTAGAATGAGTATGGTAGAACTTGAGGAAGTATGTGCTTTAGCAGTATCCACCTAGTAGAAGCGCCAGCCACTCTGGCCATCTCAATGTAAGTTGCCTCTCTTATCTGAAACACCATTGCTCTAATAGTCTTAATGCCACCCGTCCATGTCAATGCGACCAAAATTCCAATTGTTAACCATATGTTCGGCCCAGAAATCATTGCCACAAGTATCAGTATTGGCAATAATGGTATGCTTGAAACGATGTCTACAATCCTCTGCATAGCTTCATCAACATACCCTCCATAGTATGCACTAATAATTGCGTAAATTACACCTACGGCAGTTGTCAAAACCGAAGTAACAATACCTATTAGCAGAGCAACTGGAAAGCCCCATAAAAGCCCTAAGAACAAGTCTCTGCGATAGCTGTCAGTACCCATAAGACCGAAGGCATTTGAATAAAGTATTAACTTAACCCTATTGACGCTAACTTCACCCTCAAAAGTTGAAGCCTTAATTATGAAAACGTATGATCCCTTAAGCGGACGAGCTTTAGACAAGCTCCACATATCCTGACTTACTTCAGCAAATATCAAGCACAAATTATTGACAATATCTGCACTAACATTCAAATTGTAAAAGTTCACCAAGATCCGCGAAATTTCGGCGTCTCTTCTAATGAAGAGACCGATTGAAGTAGTAGTTGAAGACGTATTGGTTCTTTCAGTGATACTTACAGTCTTGTCGTACATGGTTATCTTGAGGTCGTCTGGCCTACTCACTATTACTGTTAATCTAACTATGTTTGTTTCCTTCGTCAATAATTCGATTTCAAGCCTAGCATCAGTTGGAAATGCGTCCGCCTCATAGTAGAAAACAACCATCGCATCTTCAGTATCTGGAGGAAACTCCTTTTCAATGACAGTTTGCGGGAACACTGGCTGACCAATTAGTTTAAACCACCACTCTGGCGGAGCGAGCTCAGGATACTCGCTCCACGCTTCAGGGCTATTCCACTTCTTGGGCAAGTCTGGGGGAATTATGGCATTAGTAACTACTAGAACTGAAATCACTACAAAGCTGACTAACATTATTATTCCAGTCATTCCGAGTTTACTGCGCTTAAAGTCATCCAGGAACATTCGTAACTTAATCCACTTAACCTTACGGTAAACATTCACATACTTCTTAACTCTCTCGCTCATGAGCATCACCTCGTGACGCCGGCTGTAATACGCACTCTCGGGTCAAGAATTCCATAGAGTATGTCTAGTAC
>QMQZ01000083.1 GCA_003649145.1 Thermoproteota archaeon | reverse complement strand
TGTCCATGCAAATTACTGACAGCTAAATACTTTTAAGACTATTTTAAATTAGTGATGTTGAGGTGGAAGATTGAAGAGACCTGCCGAAGCTGGAAGCATTAAGCCTGGCTCCTTCATAATTTTGAATGGCGAACCTTGTCGAGTGGTTAGTAGTGAGAAGTCGAAGCCTGGGAAGCATGGGTCAGCTAAGGTCAGAATCGTTGCTCTAGGTATTTTCGACGGCGTTAAGAGGACTTTCGTTGGGCCTGCCAGCGCGCAAGTTGAGGTTCCAATAATTGACAAGAGGACTGGGCAAGTGATTTCAATAACTCCTCATGGAGTTCAGATAATGGACCTAAGTACGTATGAGACGTTTGAGGTGGCACCGCCTGAAGATGAGACTATTAAGTCTAAGTTGGCGCCCGGAGTGGAAGTTGAGTACTGGGAGATTATGGGCAGGAAGAAGATAATGCGAGTTAAGTGAACTGAGCTATGGTTAAAGATGAGAAACTTAAGAGAATTGAAGATGAGGCGGAAGAGCTGCTACAGCACTTCGTTAGAGATTTAAGCGGCCTGCCGAAGTGCGTGGAAACGTATTACGACTCCGCATTTCCAAACATGGTTAGGAAGGAGGGCTCGCCGCGTAGGAGTAGGGTGTTTAGGCGATACTTCCTCTCCAACGCGCCTAGAGTTGACCGTGAAGGCCACATACTGACGGAGTCTGCCTCCTGGTCTAGGGCTGGATAAGCGTATGCCTTCACCTAAAAGCTCTACTTGGCGGAAGCTTGAAGCCATTAGGAGTGGAGAGTTGTCGGCAGTAGAGAATGTAGAGCTCTTCCTAGAGCGGATTAGAGAGCTAAATCCTAAGCTGAATGCCTACATAGATGTCCGCCCTGAGAAGAGCATTAGGCAGGCTAAGAATGTCGATAAGCAACTACAGGCTGGAAAGGTTGGGAAGCTTTCAGGGCTGTGCATTGCTGTCAAGGCAAACATCAACGTCAAGGGTTTCACGATAAGCTGCGCATCTAAAACTCTTTCAAATTACATAGCTCCATACGACGCTGAGGTTATCAGGAGGATTAAGAGGGAGCAGGGGATAATTATCGGCATAACCAACATGGATGAGTTTGCCTGTGGAACTACTGGGTGTAGGAGCTTCTACGGGCCTACAATTAATCCTCGAGCTGAAGGTAGGGTGCCAGGGGGCTCTAGTAGTGGTTCTGCAGTTGCCGTCGCCGCGGAACTGTGCGACTTAGCGTTGGGCAGCGACACTGGAGGGAGCATTAGGGCTCCGGCGTGCTGGTGTGGAGTTGTTGGGCTGAAGCCTACTTATGGGCTTGTCCCACGTCAAGGGCTAATCGACTTGGCGATGTCCCTAGATCAGGTAGGCCCATTTTCTCCTGACGTTTATGGAGCTGCCCTACTATTGGAGGTTATTGCCGGGTATAATCCGAATGAAGTGACAACGTTGAACGTGCTCCTCGACGGCTTTTCTGACAATATTGACGGGAATATTGACGGCTTTCGCATTGGACTAGCTAAGCAGTATGAGGAGCTCTGCAATCCCAAGATTTACTCTAAGGTTAGTGAAGTTTTGAATATGGTTGAGCGGTCGTTTGACGTTGAAGTTGTCGAGGTTAGTTTGCCGAGCATAGAAAAAGCTCTTTCAGCTTACTACATCATCGTCAGCGCTGAGTTTTATAGTGCTACAAGGAGGTTTGACGGCAGAAGGTATGGCTTTAAGATTGAGGACGTCTGCTTAGACGAGGTTTTGAGGAGAATTGTTAGGGGAAGCTACGTTACGAGGAAGGAGTATAGGGGGCGCTTCTACGAGAAGGCGCTTCAAGTTAGGACTATCGTCAAGCAGGAGTTCTTGAGGGCATTTAAGAAGTGCGACGTGATCGTCGGCCCGACAATGCCTACATTTCCACCTAAAATTGGGGAGGAGCTCTCTCCTCTAGAGGAGTACTCCCTAGACGTCTTCACTATCCCCGCAAACTTAGCTGGAATATGTGCTGGCACTGTTCCAATTGGATTGCTTGAGGGTGTTCCAGTTGGACTTCAAGTTCAAGCTCCCCACCTGCATGAGGTTAAGGTGCTCAACTTCATGCAGGCTGTTAGTGGATTGGTGGAGTAAATTGGCTGAGGGGAGCATTTTAATTAAGAATTGCAGCTGGCTAGTTACGCAGGATGACAATAGACCGGTTTTGAAGGGAATTTCAATTTACATTGAAGATGGTGTTGTCCGCGAGATTTCTCCTAGGATTTCCCTTGAAGCGGAATTCGTTATTGATGGTTCAGGTAAGATTTGCCTTCCAGGCCTCATTAATTTGCACACCCACTCTCCAATGTCTCTTCTCCGGGGGTATGCTGATGACTTGCCACTGATGGAGTGGCTTAGGGAGAAGGTTTGGCCTATTGAGTGCAAGTTGACTAGAGAGCACTGTTATTTGGGCGCTCTCCTCTCCTGCTTGGAGATGGCTAGGACTGGAACTACGCTTTTCGTGGACATGTACTGGCACCCTCTTGAAATAGCTAGGGCTGCTAGTGAGGTTGGCTTGAAGGCAGTGATCGCTGTGGGTGTGCTGGATAACTTCGACTCTTCACTTAGGGATAAGAGCGTACGGGAGGTTGAGGATTTCCTCAGAGCAGTGAAGGAGTTTTCACCTAGGATTGTAGGAGCTATTGGCACTCACGCTCCATATACTTGCTCTGAAGAACTGCTGTTGAAGTGTAGGGAAATTGCTGAGAGGGAAGACGTCTTACTGCACATCCACGTTGCAGAGTCTAGGAGTGAGCAGGTTGACTTTGAAGAGAAGTATGGCAAGAGGGAGGTTGAATTTCTAGCTGACATTGGATTTCTATCGCCTAGAGTTCTGGCTGCGCACTGCGTCTGGCTTTCTATGAATGAGGTTACGCTTCTTGCTGAGCACGG
>QMQZ01000082.1 GCA_003649145.1 Thermoproteota archaeon | reverse complement strand
GGGCTAAATGTAACTACTCAAAGCTTCATAGCCGGCCTCGGAGGCAGAGACATCACTGTTAAAGACTTCATATCCATAGGTAAAAGGCTCGCCGAAATTGCCGAGAAGGGATTGGAGGAGCAGCCTCCAATATGGATCAACTTGAAGAAGGAGGTGATTCCATGACAATCACAATTAAAGACCTACCTGTAGAAGAATATCTCCTAGCTGGAAATGCCTCCTGCCCAGGCTGCCCAGCCTCCTTAGGGCTGAGAATACTGGGCAAAGCATTAGAGGGGAAGTTCATCCTAGTCGTACCTGCATGCTGCTCAACAATCATTCAAGGAGCATTCCCCAAAACTTCAGCTAACTTCCCAATACTAAACATAGCATTTGCAGCCTCAGCAGCAACTGCCTCTGGAGTGGCTGCTGGACTAGAAGTTCAAGGCAAAAAGGACGTGCACGTAGTTGTCTGGGCCGGGGATGGTGGAACAGCTGACATTGGGCTTCAGGCCCTAAGTGGAGCTGCAGAGAGGGGAGACAACATCATCTACATATGCTACGACAATGAAGCGTACATGAACACAGGTATCCAGAGAAGTGGTGCAACACCTTACGGTGCATGGACAACAACGACTTGGACTGGTAAGAGGGAGTTCAAGAAGGACGTGCCAATGATAATGGCAGCACACAAAATACCATATATAGCAACAGCATGCGTATCCTATCCACTTGACTTCATCGCCAAGATTAGGAAGGCAGCCAAGTTCAAGGGCGCCAAGTACATCCACCTACTAGCCCCTTGCCCGCCGGGATGGAGATTTCCAAGTGAAAAGACGATTGAAGT
Organism: Thermoproteota archaeon; assembly: GCA_003649145.1. The sequence continues at coordinate 2,099 of QMQZ01000082.1, read as the reverse complement.
AGGTAGGCTAGCAGTTCTAACTGGAATGTGGGCACTCTACGAAATTGAAAATGGAGTATTCAGATTAACGGGGCCGAGCGTTGCACTAATAGACAAGGCGAGGAGGAAGCCTATTAGAGAGTACTTGAAGCTTCAAGGAAGATTCGCAAAACTAAGCGACGAGGATGTTGAGAAGCTACAGCACTTCATCGACATGCAGTGGGAACACTACAAGATGCTTATGGAGGCAAGTAAGAGTCAAGGCGCATAGTGAACATCGCTGAAAACCAGCATTCGCCTAGGCACAACCGACCAAGGAAATATTGAAGTGCCAGGAGCTATCACGGCTCCTCTACCGATAAATGAGTAGTCTCCAACAACCGAACCCATCTTTTTTCTACCACTATCCACTCTCACTCCCTTAATAGTCATGAAAATATTCGACCCATCAGGATTCCAACTCCTGAACTCCACATCACTTTCAACCACGCAATCTCCACCAACAATACTATGAGATATTTTGCAACTATTACCTATGTTTGACCTGCTTAGTATAATGGTGTTCTCAATTTTACAGTTAACTCCTACTGTCACTCCACTACATAAAACCGTGTTTGGGCCAATCACGCTCCTCCTCTTAACTACGCATCCTCTCCCAATTACGACTGGAGGAACCAATTCAACTTCATCTTCAATCTTGGCGCTCGCATCAACCTTTACTCCGCCCATCCACCCCTCCCTCTCAGCCAACTCCTTGAGGAGAGCCTTGTTAGCGTCAAGTAAGTCCCATGGCCTACCAATATCAAACCACCACTCCCGACTCGTCCGCAAAACCGCAACTTTCTCGTCCCGATTCACAAGCAACTGCAGTGTATCAGTAAACTCGATTTCCCCTCTAGGTGAAATGGGAGTTCGCTCTATCTGCTGAAAAACCTTAGATCCATCCAGCACGTATATTCCAGCATTTATTAAGTTGCTGGGCTCCTCACCCCTCTTAGGCTTCTCAACCACTCTAACTAGAAGTCCATTTTCATCAATTGAGAGCACACCGTAATTCCACGGATCTTCAACCTCAACTGAAACCATCGTCGCAGCTGCTCCCACCTCTTCATGCAGCTTCAACGCTTCCCTGATTACACTTGCCCTTGCAGTTACATCCCCATAAACAACAACGAATATTTCACTTCCAACGTAATTCTTCGCAGCCATTATCGCGTGAGCAGTTCCCTTAGCGCCACCCTGCTCGATATAGGTTATCTTCACGCCATACTTCTCTCCACTTCCAAGAAGCTCCGCAATCTTCTCCTTAAAGTAATGAACCACCACACCAATTTCCTCTACTCCAGCCTCCTTCAACGCCACTATAATATGCTCAAGAATCGGCTTACCAGCAATTGGAAGCAAGTGCTTCGGCCGAGTGGCCGTCAATGGATTCAGCCTACTACCCAAGCCAGCTGCAAGCACAACTCCCTTCAACAAGCCTCCCCCTAAACAGGAGACTTCAACTTTATCGGAGAGCCTATTGAAGCAGACTTAAGAGCCATCTCACAAATATAAACAGCCATCAACCCATCCCTACCATTAATCAACGGCTTCTCCAATCCAGCAACCACATTCACGAAGTGAGCAAGCTCCTTCTTCAAAGGCTCCTCCCAAGGAGTTATAGGTATGAACAATCCGTCAGAATTCATGATTGTCGTCTCCTGCGTAATGTAATCTAAAGTTATAACTCCCTCACTACCAGTGACCTTAAGCTCCCTAAACTTCCTGGGCGTAAGCCAGTTAGCTTCAATAAAAGCTACTGGAAGGCCCTGAAACTTCAGAACTATGTTGGCATAGTCCTCATACTTGTGCTGAATACTCCCTGCAATCGCATACACTTCAACTGGATCCTTGCCTGTCAGGAACCGCATGATGTCAATGTCGTGAATAGCCAAGTCCTTCACCACTCCAACATCGCCAATCCTAATCGGCCAGCGAGAAACCCTCTTAGACGAAATCAAAACTACCTGCCCAACCTTCCCATCCTCAATGTACTTCTTAACCCTCTGCACTCCTGGATTAAACCTCTCAATATGCCCAACCAATAAGTGGACTCCCTGCTCCTGTGCAGCTTCAAT
>QMQZ01000081.1 GCA_003649145.1 Thermoproteota archaeon | reverse complement strand
CCAGAGTTACTCTCTGCTTTTTAACTCCTCTCTCTCCATACTCTCTTATTTCCTCTCTCCAGCTTCCATTTGCAAGCTGTTTATCAGCGAGGAATTTTGCAGCTTTCCTCATTACTTCACTTTTAAATTTCATTTTTGCAAGTAGTTCAAGTGCAGTTGCCGTTTCCATTAGACTTGAAGGGTTACCTTTAATCCAATTTTTTGGAAATCCTCCATCTTGATTTTGAAGACTTATGAGTTTTTCAACGTATATTTTTGCCCTTTCAACTTTAAATCCAAGCAGTACGAGTAGTTGGAGCTTCTCTATCCACTCTCCCCACTCCATTACATATCTAGCAGCTCTAGTTTCAAAGTCTAGTTGCATTTTATTCCTCCACTACCAGTAAATTGTAATTCTATTACACTCACTCATAGATGTTTATTAGTTTTCCTCATTGTTTTGGAGTAAGTCTTATTAATATTTAAAGGTGAAACTGAATTGCGCGGTGATCACAATTGAGTGTGAGGGTCAAAATTTTCGGTCACCTGATAGGCGAAGTAATACGGACTGGCCTGTGCACATTCTGCGGTGCCTGCATTGCCTCTTGCCCAGTTGTAGCTATTGGAATTAAAGATGAAACGCCTTCATTAATGGGAAGGTGTGTGGCGTGCGGATATTGTTACAATCAATGTCCTAAGACTCAATTCGACTGGAAGACAGTTGAGAAGGCGCTGTTTGAGGGGGAACCTAATGGAGAGCTAGGCTATGTTAGGACTGTCTACGCTGCTAGAGCTGTTGATAAGGATATTTTAAAAGTTGCTCAGGATGGAGGTGCTGTTACTGCAATTTTGAACTACGCGATTGATAAAGGGTTGATAGACTGCGCTGTAGTTACTGGCCGAAGTGATGATGAACATTGGAAGCCAAAGCCCTTTGTTGCATTTAATAAGGAAGATCTTATCAAAGCTGCAGGTTCAAAGTATACTTCAAGTCCAGCTTTAATTGCATTGGCTTCAGCTGTTGAAGAGTACGACGCTGAGAAGATAGGTGTCGTCGGTGTTGGATGCCAAGTTAGAGCTATAAGGAAAATGCAGTACTCAAACTATGGCTATAGAAAGTATGGCTCGAGAGTCAAATTTGCAATAAGGCTATTCTGCTCGGAGAGCTTCTATTATGGCAAGCTTGTAAACGATTTTCTAGCGAAATACAATGTAGACTTATCTAAGGTTACTAAATTTGAGATTGCTGCAGGACACTTCATAGTTAGAGCGGGAGATGAAGTGCTTGTTGACGTTCCAGTGAAGGAAGTTAAGAAGTACGCTAGAAGTGGGTGCGAGAAGTGCGGTGACTTTACAGCTGAGCTAGCTGACATTTCTGTAGGAGGAGTAGACTCTCCAACTGGATGGTCAACTGTCATAGTCAGAACGTCTGTTGGTGAAGAGCTACTAGAGGGTGCAGTTAAAGCTGGATACTTAGAAGTTAAGCCAATGTCATTAAAAGACTTGAAAATAGCAAAGAAATTAGCGAAAATGAAAAAGAAGAAGGCTACTGAGGCGGAAGCTCAATCTTGAGCTTTTTCACTAGCTCTTTATACCTGTTTCTCACAGTAACTTCTGTAACTCTAGCTGCATGAGCAATTTCTTTTTGAGTTCTCCTCTCATTTTCTAAGAGTGAAGCAATGTATATGGCAGCTGCAGCTAGGCCTGATGGGTCTTTACCAGCAGTAATGCCCATGAGTTTGGCTCTCCTAACAATTTCTGCAGCTCTTCTTTGAACAGTTCCGCTTAATCTTAAATCGCTTGCAATTCTGGGTATAAATGCCTCCGGATCTGCTAGTGGTACTCTAACATCTATCTCTCTCAGTAGTAGCCTGTAGCATCTTGCAACATCCTTTCTTCCTGCCCTAGTGAACTTAGCTATTTCATCGAGTGTTCTTGGAATTTTCTGAGTTCTACATGCAGCGTATATTGATGCAGCCATTACTGCCTCGATACTTCTACCTCTAACAAGACCTTTCTCAACTGCTTTCCTATAGATCACAGCTGCATCTTCTTTAATGCTTTTTGGAAGTCCTAGCTGTGAGCTTATCCTGTCAAGTTCACTCATTGCTTGAGCTAGATTTCTATCTATTGAACTGTGAACTCTAGTTCTGATTTGCCACTTCCTCCACCTGATGACTTCAATTCTCCTCTTGGGCTCCAACTTTTTGCCAAAAGCGTCCTTATCTCTCCAATCTATTACTGTTGACAATCCCTTATCGTGAACTGTCATGGTTATGGGTGAGCCAACTCTACTCCTCTTCTGCTTCTCTTCAGGTGTGAATGCCCTCCATTCAGGACCCATATCAATAATCTTCTCAGTAATGACTAATCCACAATCTGCACAAACAATCTCGCCTCTCTCATAATTGCGAAGGAGGCGAGTACTACCGCATTCAGGGCACCTATCAATTACGGCAGAAGCTAGCTTGATATCTTTCTTGACTTCCACTCCACTTGCATCTGCAATCATGCGTTTTCACCTCCCATATATTAGTTTAAGCTTGAGAAGCCGTCAGGAGGATTTACCAGCTATCACATACCTAGCAATTATTACTTCATTCGGCAGATACCTCAATGCTTAAAATCATGTATATAAACTTTTCGCTAAATTTATTTTGAATTTTATTATATGCAAAACACTTAAATAACTGAATTATGATAGTCAAGCCAATGAAAGTTGCGGAGCTCTGCTTCGCAGCTTTCTAAGAGTATAAGGTGTGTAGATCCGTGGTGTATGTAAAAGATTTGAAGCCTGGAATGAGTCGAGTAAACATTGAAGTTAAAGTGCTAAAGGCTTTTGAGCCTAGAACTGTTCGAAAGAGTGATGGGAGAAGATTGTAATTTGCCGAATTTGAAGTTGGAGATAACACTGGAACTATAACACTCACATTATGTGAGGAAAACATCGGTT
>QMQZ01000080.1 GCA_003649145.1 Thermoproteota archaeon | reverse complement strand
GCTTACTAATCAATCAGCAAAGTGGAGTGAAGACCATGAAAGAAGATGAAGATATTGAAGTTAAAAGAATTATAGATAAAATGCTAAAGGAGCTAATTTCAAAGAAAACTGAGCATAAAGAGAAGAAGACGGTAGTCCACCTAACCGACAAAAACTTCGAAAAAGCACTCAGGGAGCATAAAGTAGTAGTTGTAGATTTCTGGGCTGAATGGTGCATGCCCTGCAAATTCTACAAGCCCATATTCGAAAGAGTAGCAAGTAAATTCGCTGGAAAAGCACTCTTCGCCAAGTTAAATGTAGATGAGAACCCAGCAACACCAGCAAAACTGGGAATTACTGCAATACCGACAACCATAATATTCGTAAATGGCAGACCAGCCCACAGGATGGTCGGATTAATCGGAGAAGAAGAATTAGCGAGGATAGTGCAAAAGTTCGTGCAATAAATCATACAAGCAGCATCAAGAAAAATTTATATTTCAATTTTTGAAATATTCAGCTGGTGAAACAATATATGACAGGCATAGTGGACAATGTCAAAGTACTAGAATCAATAATATCAGCAATGCCCACAAGACTAATAATCAAGCAGCTAGTCAAAAACTGCAGCAAAGACGGAGATAGCAGAGTAGAAGTAGCACTAGAAATCTACACAGGAATAAGGAGAAAAGCGTGCTTCACATGCGCACACATAGTAGAGCCAATCGTAGAGAAAATAATTAGAAAAGGCGCTGAAATCTTTAAAACAAGCGAAAAAGACCTCAAACAGCAGTTTAGAAAGCCTTATTGGAGGAAGGGGTTGGCAAGCACATTTAAAGGAGTAGCCAAGTACGGCGTAAGAAAGCCATTCACCCCAGGCTCACCACTACTAGTAGTCTGGGATTACACTTACAAGTGTAACCTAAAATGCAAGCACTGCTACAGCTCAGCCGGCAACCCACACACAAATGAAATGAACACCCAACAAGCACTAGAAACAGTCAAAAAGCTAGCCGAAGCAGACGTAGCATCCATAGCTTTCTCAGGAGGAGAACCACTAATGAGAAAAGATATATACCAAGTCCTAAAAGCAGCGCGCGACTACGGAATATACATAGCAATAGCCACAAATGGAACTTTAATAACAAGAGAAGTAGCAAGAAAACTAAGAGAAAGTGGAGTAAAGTACGTTCAAATAAGCCTGGATGGAGCAAAACCCGAAACACACGACTCATTCAGAGGACTGAATGGAGCATTTCGAAAGACAATCCAGGGAATAGAAAACTGTATTAAAGAAGGATTATTCGTTGAAGTAGCAACGACGATAACCAAGAAAAACTACAGTGAAGTCAGAGGAATAATCGAGTTGTGCAAGAAGCTAGGAGTACCATGGCTAATGGCATATAACTTCATCCCAACAGGAAGAGGAAGAGAAATAGTTAAACTAGACTTAGAGCCAGCTGAAAGAGAAAAGCTACTAACAGAATTCATCGAGTTAACTTACAATCAAAATGAAATCACACTACTATCAACAGCACCACAATACGCCAGAATCTCACTGCAAATAGCAGAAGAGGCAGAAAGCAAAAAAGTAATTATGCCAACCCACTTCTGCAACATACCAGCAACAAGCGAAATAATGAAGATCGCAGACTTCATAGGAGGCTGCGGAGCTGGAAGAATGTACTGCGCAATCGAACCAGACGGCTCAATCCAACCCTGCGTATTCCTCCCAATAAAAGTCGGAAACATACTTAAAGACAACCTAGAAGAATTATGGGACAATAACAAAGTGCTCAACGACTTAAGAGATAGAGAAAAACTGAAAGGAGCATGCAAGACATGCAGGTACAAGTACGTCTGCGGAGGATGCAGAGCTAGAGCCTACGCATACTTCGGAGACTACTTAGCTCCAGACCCAGGCTGCATATTAAATGAAGCTTACTGGAGGGAAATAGTTGGGAAGTGACATAAATAAAGAGGTGATCAAAGGCTTGTTCGGAGCAGTAGTTCTCTGGCTACTCTCGAAGAAGTCGATGTACGGCTATGAACTCATGAAAAAACTATCAGGACTAATCAACGGAAAACTTGGTCCAAGCGTAGTATACACGCTACTATACAGGCTAGAAGAGGCAGAACTCATAGAAGGAGTCTGGAAAATGGTAGGCAAAAGGAGGAGAGTACGCTACTACAACATCACCGAAAAGGGGCTAGCAGTGCTAGATAAGATCAAGAAGACGCTATCTAGCAAATTGAGAAGCTTCATAGAAGAGCTACTTGAAGAAAGCGTGTAGAGCGTTAATCAATTTAAGCTCAAATTCATCAATAATTTCTGGGATAATTATGAAGCTAGAAGTAGTAAACTTGAAAGTGCCAGAAGGCTGTAACATCATACTAGGTCAAGCGCACTTCATAAAGACCGTGGAAGACCTATATGAGGCAATGGCAAACTCAACTCCAAACGTCAAATTCGGAATAGCATTCTGCGAATCATCAGGACCATGCCTAATCAGGCACGATGGAAACGACGAAGAGCTGAGAAAAGTAGCAATAGAAAACGCTCAAAAACTATCAGCAGGCCACTGCTTCGTAATAGTAATGAAAGACGCATACCCAATAAACGTGCTAGACAGAATTAAGGCAACACCAGAAGTAGTAGGAATATACTGCGCAACTGGAAATCAAGTTCAAGTAATAATTGCAGAGACAGATCAAGGAAGAGCAATCCTAGGAGTAGTTGACGGAATGAAGAGTAAAGGAGTAGAGGGTGATAAGGAGATCAAGGAGAGAATAGAATTCCTGAGGAAAATAGGGTACAAGCGAGGCTAAACACTAGAACTGCAAATCTCCTCTAAAGCCTTTTTTAACTCCCAATAGGTCTCCCTCAAGTGCTGAGAGATAACCTTAGTTTCAGCGAGCACAGGCATGAAGTTTGTATCTCCAAACCACCTCGGAACAATATGTAAATGCAAGTGCTCAGCACCAGCGCCAGCAGCCCTACCAATATTTAAG
>QMQZ01000079.1 GCA_003649145.1 Thermoproteota archaeon | reverse complement strand
CGGTGGACTTAAGAGGAGAGTTGAGGTCGCTAAGGTTCTAATTCAGAAGCCAAAAATTGCAATATTCGACGAGCCTACATCCCAAATAGACGTTATTGGAAGACATGAGATTTGGAGAGCAATTAGAGAATTGCGAGATGAGGGGTCAACAATATTAATAGCTACAAACAACATGAGTGAAGCTGAAGCACTATGCGACCGAGTAGCTATAATCCATAAGGGGAAACTCGTTGCAGTTGGTTCAATAAGTGAACTTAAAGATCAAGTTCCAGCGGGAGACATCGTCGAAATAATGACAGATAACAGTATACCTGAAAGTCTAGTTCGAGAATTAGCAACAATAGTAAAAGCATCTTCATTTAAGTGCGAAGATAAACTCGCAATATTCTACCTAAATAAAGGTGAAACTGCAATACCACAAATAGTTAATATATTAAGTAGTAAAGGATATGAGGTAAAGCAAGTTAGAATGAAAGAACCCACACTTGATGACGTATTCTTCTACTTTACAGGTGCAAGCTTACAGGGAAGGAGATTGGAGGTGTAGCATCATTCTACGAGGAGCATTGGCAATAATTGAGCGAGACGTCAAGAAAATGAGTAGATACAAGTTCTTCTTAATAATGCGAATACTATCATTTATAATTCAAATATCAGTCTTCGGAATTGTTGCTTCGAGCATAGTTAGTTTCATGAACTTCTACAAGTTTTACCTTTTAGGAGTTTATACTTCCATTTTGTTTGCCATGTCAACTTTTACGGGATATGATGTCATTGAAGAAGCTGAAGATGGATTATTCGACTACTACTTATCTCTACCAATTTCCAGAAGAGAGTTTATTATTGGCAAGACAATTAGCAGTGGATTAACATCACTTACATACTCAATACCTATGCTCATAATTGTCCTCGCTCTAATAGGCATAAGTAACCCATTAAATGTTCTAGTAGCGCTTTTCTCAGCATTATTATTCGCCTTGGGAGTAAGTGGCTTGATAATATCAATAGCAATGATAATAAAGTCGGCAGACATCTCGGACATAATTTTCGGAGTAATTAGCACGCTTCTCATAAGATTGAGCACGGTTTACTACCCCTTAGCAGTAATGCCAGACTACTACAAGATTTTAGCTGAAGTGAATCCAATAACCCATCTATCAGAATTCCTAAGATTCCTATTCCTAGGTGCAAACTACTCCTTACCACCTGAAGGATCTTTAATAGCATTAATTGGACTGGCAGCCGGCTCCACATCAATTGCAATTATTGTTGTGGAAAAAGCAATTGAAGGTGGAAGTTGGCGATGAGCATTTTAGTGCTTGCAGAGAGAGATCTAAATAGATTCTGGAAATACAAGTGGTGGCTAGCAGGAATTGTTGCAATGAATTTGAGCGACTTACTAATTATGGCCCTCATATTCGGCAACATAGTTAGGAGAGAATACATTTCAAATTACATGCAATTTGTTGCTCCAGGCATTACTATAATGGCACTATTTCTATCAGCATTCTCAATTGGAAGAGAAGCAGCAGTAGAAATTAGGAGAGGCTATTACCAGTACTTACTATCACTACCCATAAGTGATTGGCAAATCGTAATAGGTAAAATTTTAGCTGGAACCATTAGGGGGTTAATTTACGTTGCACCATTCATCATATTAACATTTGCAATTGTTGGTCTCCCAAATCTATTAGGTGTAGCGTTGATAGTAATTGCAATTGTATTGACCGCAGCATCAATGTCAAGTTTGGGTATAGCTTTGGCACCATTAGCTAAAAGACTAGACATTTATATAACGATTAGAAGCCTAATATACTTCCTAGTATTCTTCTTCAGCACGATATTCTATCCTGAATCAGCACTACTCAACTTAGCCAAAATGAATAGAGCATTTTACTTAGTTTATTATGTAGCGAAGATCAATCCAGCTTCAATAGCGGCAGAAATCATTAGGAATGCATTAAATATACCTCAAAGTGCATGCCCAGATATACCAACATTCGTCACAATAAACCTTCTATTGATAATCATCGGAACAATTACTTATGTAAGAGTTCTAAGGCGAAAATGAAAGGATCATTAGATTATTACATTGAATCTTAACTTAATTCCAGGGAGTATTTATGGTCTTGATTTTAGTGTAGTGTATTTTAACATGCCAATCTTTAATGAAATCTGGAAGAATATCCAGATATCCTAGATACCTATTATCCGCAAGCACGAGGACTGCTTTGTCATCAAGACTTCTAATAGCTCTGCCAAGAGCCTGAGATGCACGTCTTAATGCAGGTAAAATGTAAGCGTAAAATCTCCCTTTCTCATTACCATAAATGCTTGAGTAATAATCAATGTACAGCCTAGTTCTCGTTGTAGGCTTTTCAAACGGAATGCCCACCAAAAATATAGCCTGCAACTCCTCACCTGGGAAATCTGCTCCTTCAGCAAACCTCCCTCCAATCGGTGCAACAAGAACCCCATTTCCAGCTTTGCTAGCTTCCTTGAATTTCTCCAAAATATCTTTACTTTCAGGTCCACTTACGCCTCTTCTCTCAACGAACATTTGATATCCAAGCTTTTCAATCTCTTCGCTTAGACCTCTCTCAAACAACCTACTCTGAATTCTATAGCTAGCAGTGAAAATTGCTGAATTAACTTGAACTATTTCTAGAAAGTCCCTTATTGCTTTAACATACCTTTCAGCCATCTCGTCAATAAGCTCTTCTCCTCTCGTTGTCAATCCAGTTACAATGTAAACTTTAACGTTCTCTTTACGATAGATGTTTGGAACTTTAATTTTAGCATAATTATTTAGCCCGATTGTTTCAGCAAAAGCTTCGATAGGCTCGAGTGTCCCAGAGCAGAATATACATCGATTAAATAGGAGCCACCTTTCACCTAGAATTTCAGATGCTCTCATATCCCAAATGTTAAGTTTTAGGTTTTCTCCATCTCTCTCAGCTATAAATGAAATGCCGTCAACCCCAACTAGACTTAGTGCTGAAAACATAAATTGTGCAT
>QMQZ01000078.1 GCA_003649145.1 Thermoproteota archaeon | reverse complement strand
GTCTTATACAAGCTTAGCGATGACGGCAGAACATTAATGCCAGTAGCTACAGGTGTTAGTGCAGTTGAACGTGAAATTGAAAAGCTCGTAGGGTTAGACTTTAAAACCTTCATGAATACGGTTGTCGTTAGGCAGGGCAGAGTTGCCGAGCTCATAAGCAGGGACTTAACTCCTTCTGAAAGGAGAAAGCTCTTTCTTAAGGCTTTCGACATAGACTTCACTAAGCATAGAGATAAGGCAAGAGAACTTTACCTCAAGACGAAAAGCGAACTTGATACCATAAAGAAAGAAATTGAAAAGATCGGTAGTGAAATTGATGTAGAAAGAGAACTGAAATTAAAGGTAGTTGAGCTTGAAGCTCAGATAAAGGATTTCGCTGCAAAGCTACGGAAGTTAACTGGCGAAAAAGAAGAGTTAAGTAAAAAGCTCACTGAAATTCAAAGTAAGCTATCTGAAGTTGAACGGAGAATTGCTAGCTTAGAACAATTGCATAAAACGCTTAGTGAACATAAAGGTGAGCTTGAGCAGGTAGTGAAGCAGTTAGAGAAGTTTAAGTCACTCCTAGAACGCAAAGATGAAGTTGAGAGGAAATTTGAGATTTTATCTCGTCAAGTAGGTGCTCTCGAAGAGATGGCTGAATTGGAGAGGAATGTGGAGGTTGTTAAAGAGAGCATTTTACGATTAAAGCAGTTAATGTCTAAAAGGGATTCACTTCTAAAAGAGCTTGAGGCTTCTCAACAAGAGCTTGAAAAGGTTAAAGAGGAGGTATCAAAACTCCAGATCGAAGCAAAGAAGTACGATGAGTTAAGTGAGAAAATAACTTTAATAGAAATAGAAATTTCCAAGCTTAACGGGTACTCTAAATTCATCAAAGAGAGTATTAATGCTCTCAAAGAGAATTTTGGTGACGAAGTTTCCTGTCCAGTATGCAACACTAAGCTGAGTAGAGATAGAGCGAATGAAGCTATAATTCATCTCACCAAAGAGTTGAGCAATATTGAAAGTGCTGTGAAATCTTTGGAAAGCGATAAAAGAGTTATAGCATTAGAAATTGAGAAGTTGAAAGATGTCAAAGAGAAGTTGAGGCTTAAGGAAATTGCTTTATCTAGACTTTCAGCTAAAATTGAGCAATTAGAAAGTCAAATTAAAGATTTTGAAGCTTTTGCTAAGAAGCTGAGTGAGGATGAGGCTAAACTTGATGAATTAACGGTAAAATTCTCTCAATTATCAAGTCAATACATGCTGATGTTTGGAGTATATGTGAAAATTGGAGAAGTTAAAGAAAGACTAAAAACCATTAAGATGGAGCATGAGCAGATTTCGCGTGAACTAATGAGTATTAAAGAGGCTGCTGGTAGAATAGGTGAGTTAGAAAGTAGAAGAATTAAACTTGTACAGCTTATCAGCCAATTGGAAGCTGAACTTAAAGAGTATCCTTCGCTATGTGAATTGAAAGAGAAGTTAACAACAATGCAGAGCTCTATTCAGGAAAAACTTGGTGAAGTTGAGCAGTTGATCAGCGAGGTGATAGGAAGTAAAGCTAGAGTTGAAGAGCAGTTAAAGCAAATAGTCGAGTTTTTGAAGGAGATTAAAGCTAAGAAAGAGAGGCTTAAAGAACTACAGGCTAGAAGTGAGGAGTTGGAGAAGAAGGCTAACGCTTACTTATACTTGTATCAGTATGTGTTTCACGAAAAAGGATTGCCTTTAACTCTCCTAAAGAGGTATTTGAAGCGAGTTGAAGAGTGGGCTGACTATTACATTTCAAGGTTTCTCCCTGGTAAGAGCATTAAAATTGAGGCATTTGAAGATGCAGTCTCAATAATAGTTTATGATGGAGCTACAATTAGGGACTTGACCACTTACTCAGGCGGTGAAATGGTTTTGCTTGGATTCGCAATAAGGCTTGGAATAGCTAGAGCTTTAGCTGAGAGGGCAGGCGTAGCTCCACGCTTCCTTATTATTGACGAGGGCTTTGGGCCTTTAAGCAGGGAGTTTAGAAGCGAATTGCTCAGGACTTTGAATGAACTACAGAAGGATTATGAGCGCATAATCGTGATCTCACACGTTGATGATGTTAGGGATAGTGCATATTTTGAAAGTCAAATTCACATTCGTAAAGATGAATCTGGAATTAGTCAAATAGAAATTTTGAGGTGAAAGCGTAAGGTATATTTTGATTTTCGTAAATCCGAAAATTGAGTACAAATGAGTCTATTGAGACGACTGTTCGGCTGTTGCTTAAAGACTGCCAATGTGATGCGCCGAGAATTGCTTAGTCATACTTGGTTATCGTGCTGCTCGTCTTCAAATTTAATGAAAGATACTGAGAGGGCTTAATGGAGGTTAGAGCATGATTTTCAGGAGAAGGATTAAGAGACTACTTCCTTGTGTTCTTGAGGTTATATTAGCTCTCAAGGTCAATGGGGTCACTCCCACGCCTGATGTGATTGCTAGTAGGCTAGGAGTTGATGTAAACAGCGTGGTGGAAGCTTTAAATTTAGCTTATAAAAGTGGACTTCTAATTGAAGGCTCATATGACTTAACGGATGAGGGTAGATCTTTAATTTTAAGTCATAGAGAGCGATTTCTACACGATAAAATTATTCATAGATTCACTTCTCCATGGCAGAGTTTGAGGAAAATCGATAATATGCAGGCACATTGGACTTCTAGTCATGGATTGGATGATGTGAGTGTAAGTGAGCTTCGCAGTCAATTGACCTCGTTTAAAGGTAGAATTGAGGATGTTAAGCCTCTTTCATCTCTTCCACCTGGAAGTAAATGTATAGTGGCATTTATGATTGGCGGATATGGTTTTCTCAGAAGATTGTCTGATATGGGTATTACTCCTGGAGTTGAAATTACTGTTATGAGGAATGCTCCTCTTGGAGGCCCAATCGTAGTTCAAGTGAGGGGATGCTCTGTAGCGCTTGGACGAGGTGTAGCATCTAAAGTGTTCGTTAAAGTTTTGGAGGATTAGCAGTGCCTATGGAGAGGAAAATTACTGTTGCATTAGCCGGTAATCCGAATGTTGGG
>QMQZ01000077.1 GCA_003649145.1 Thermoproteota archaeon | reverse complement strand
GCCCATAGGTTTTCACGAGCTTATCTATCTTGACTTCTATTGGCTCCGGCAGCTTGCTCCTTATAGCCTCTATGAGTTCTTTGCTTATTGGTATTGGTCTTACGTCTGTTTCTGGGTACATTCGCGCTGCTCCTGGCATTGGCCTGCTGTACCTTGTCGTGCCATCTGGATTTGCTGCTCTCGTTTCTTCTGGAACTCCCTTGAGTGCTTCTCGCGCTCTGTCTACAACTGCTTTGAGTGCTTCTTCGCACTTATCCCTCTCGTCTAATACTAGTACTACTGCGTCTTCGCTTGATGCTGCAACTGCCCTTTTGAGTTCTTCTACCTCCTTCTCGGTGATTCCGTATTTTGGGAGCTCGTCTGTGTGGATGATTCCGCCTACTCCTCCCCAGAACTTTGCCCTGTCTGACATTTCGGTTGCAAGTCTCCTGTTTGGCTGTATTTCCATTCCTAGTAGTCCTGCGAATTTTGGCAGTTTTACTGCTAGGGCTACGGCACCTCTGCTTAGCAGTTTTCTAACTAGCTTTGACTTAGTGTTTCTGAATACTTTCGTGATGTTGTGGAATTCGTACTTTAAGTCTTCCTCTCTCAGTTCCCTCTTTTTTAGCTCCTCTCTAATTTTTAGTAGGTTTATTTGCCTTTGAACTTCGAGTTCAATAATTTTAGGTATTAGGTTTAGGTCCTGCACTCCTTTTATTTCGATTCTAGCTCCATCCTTAATTGACACGTTTAAGTCTTGCCTTATGGTTCCAAGCCCCCTCTTAACTCTCCCTGTCGCCCTCATCAGCATGCCTATTTTAAGCGCGACTCTCCTTGCTTGTTCAGGGCTTTTAATGTCTGGTGATGTTGCTATTTCTATTAGAGGTATTCCAAGCCTGTCTAGCCTGTAGTAGACTTTATTACCTTCCTCCTTAATCTTCCTTGCAGCTTCCTCTTCCAGGCATATTGTTTTTATTCCTATTTTATCCTGGCCGTCTTCTACGTATCCTCCCATTGCGATTATTGCTGTTCGCTGAAATCCAGTTGTGTTTGAACCGTCTATCACTATTTTCCTCATTACGTGGACTTCGTCTACTGGCTTTGCATTTAGCATGAGCGCTATTTCAAGTGCTATTTCTAGGGCTTCTGGATTTAGGTCGTGGGGCGGCTCTTCGTCGTGCTCTACTAGGCACACAGTGTCGTCGTACGACTCGTAGACGTATATTCTTCCTCGCTTGAATTCGAAGAGTGCTGCTGGATCTACTTCTCCTAGCTCGCTTTGAGTTGGCCTGAGCTTCCTCACTATTATGATGTCTGGCTCGTCTTCTCTTAGTGTGGTTGGGCACTTGCAGAATAGCTTGTACTTCGTGTCTAGCTGCTGGTGTATTTCAAGTCCAACTTTTAGTCCTAGCTTTTCGTAGTCGTAGGTTTTTGCTTCCTCTTTCAACTTTAGCCACCTACCTTTTCATATGGGTTTGCGAGGAAGTATGAGTGGGCTGTTCTTGGACTTATTTCTCCAGCTATGTTTGTGAGCATTATTCTCCTCACTTCGCTTGGCTCCCTGGTTTGGGCTAGAGTCCACATTAGCTTTACTAGGGCTGTTTCCGGCAGCATGTCTTCTCCTGGAATTACTCCCATGTTAAGTAGCTCTACTCCTGTCCTGTAGACGTTCATGTTTATTCTGCCCCAAAGGCACTGTGAAGTCATTACTACTGCTATTCCCTCTTCAATTGCCCTTTTAATTGATGGAAATATGCTGTATGGCGTGTGACCTAATCCCGTTCCCTCAATGACTATTCCATGATACCCCTTGTCGATTA
Organism: Thermoproteota archaeon; assembly: GCA_003649145.1. Next base: position 1,253 of record QMQZ01000077.1, on the reverse strand, counting down.
GGGTGTCTATGATTTCCCCGGTCATTCCTGGGTAAGTTTTCACTAGTGCTACTTTGGGGTCGAATTTCGCTTTAACTTCTACGTAGTTGTCTTTTCGCCTTGGATTGTAGTTTTTGGTTAGTATAGATATTTCGCCTGTTGGCTTTATGATTGCCAGTGGCTTTGCGTTTATTGACTGGAATGCGTCTCTCCTGCTTGTGTGGCACTTCCTCACTTTTGTTCCTCTATGAGCAAGGCAGAAGTCGTCACTTGAACTTCCATGCATTACTATTGCGACTTCTGCGAATGGAGCTTTGCCCGCAGTTATGACTGCGCATGTTAGGTTGATGGCTGCGTCTGATGATGGCCTGTCTGAAGACCTCTGTGAGCCAACTAGGATTACTGGTACTGGTAGTTTTTGAAGGGCGAAGCTTAGTGCTGCTGCTGTGTAGCCCATGGTGTCTGTTCCATGTGCTATTACTACTCCGTTGAAGCCTTCTTCTATTCGCTTTGCTGCTGTTTCCGCGATTTTAGCCCAGTGCTCGCACGTCATGTTTTCGCTGAAGATGCTGAATAGTACTTCAGCGTGTATGTTTGCTATTTCTCCGAGCTCTGGGACTGCGCTGTATAGGTCTTCAGCTGTTAAGGCTGGGTATACTGCTCCTGTCTTGTAGTCAACTCTACTCGCTATGGTTCCTCCGGTACTTATGATGGACACTGTCGGCAGCCTTTCCTTATATGAAATTTGCATTTCAGCCTCGATTCTTCCAATTTTCCTCTTCGAAGCTTTTTCTAGAACTTGGATTTTGAGGTTTGGCGTTATTTTCACGCCTATGTTGTAGCCATTATCTAGCTTTATGACTATGTGCTTGTCGTCGCAGACTCCTGCTCTAGGCATCAATATTCCTTCATAAATTAAATTACCACTTACGATGCGGACTCTATCTCCAATGCTTGCTCCTGCCTCCAATATCGCTTTTAGAGAACTCCCCCTGTACCCTTCTAGTTCCTCCACGTCTAGTCTCCTCACATGAAATTTTGGTTTACCAGTTAATGAAGTATTCTAGTTCGTAATTACTGTTTCCAGCGCGAAAGCGTTAAGAAATCATGGCGCTCAATAGTTTTCTCCGGTGTTATTATGACCTGTAAAGATGTCCCTTCTCCTAAAGAGTTCTTCGGCTTTGAGATGGGTGAGGATAGGAAGCTAGCTAGGTGGGATAAAATAGTAGAGTACTTAAAGTTGCTGGGAGAAAAGTCGGTGAGAGGGACGGTTG
>QMQZ01000076.1 GCA_003649145.1 Thermoproteota archaeon | reverse complement strand
GTAGATGAGTGGAGTTCACCCTCTTGAAGAGCTTTTGAGGTCTGATAGGCTGCCGCACATTTGGTGTCCTGGCTGTGGTATTGGCATTGCTCTCAACTGTTTTTTGAGGGCGGTTAAAGAGCTTGACATAAATCCAGACAGCATCGCTTTCATATCTGGAATTGGCTGTACTGGTAGAGCTGCCGGCTACGTTAATTTCGATTCATTCCACACGACGCACGGTAGAGCTATTCCGCTTGCCATGGGAGTTAAAGTTGCTAGGCCTGACATGCACGTCGTAGTGTTTAGTGGTGATGGAGATTTATTTGCAATTGGCGGTAACCACTTCATTCACGCTGCTAGGAGAAATGTGGGCTTACTAGTTATATGCATTAACAACTTCAACTACGGCATGACTGGAGGGCAGCTTGGGCCGACAACTCCATTTAAGTCTAGAACTACGACAACCCCCTATGGCAACATTGAGCACCCATTCAACCTGGTGTACCTGGCTGCAGCGGCTGGGGCAACCTATGTTGCTAGGTGGACTATTGCCCATCCAATTCCACTTACAAAGTCTATTGAGAAGGGATTGCTCAAGCGCGGCTTCGCCTTCATTGAGGTAGTTGCGCCGTGCATCACACAATACGCGAGGTACAATAAGCTCGGCGGCCCAGTAGAGGTGATGAAGTACTTGAAGAAGAGCTCCGTGATCAAGAATTTCATCGACCCTGCTAAGGCTGAAATTGAAGTTGGAGGTAAAATTATCGTCGGCGAGTTTGTGGACACTGAGCGGCCTGAGTACATTAGTGAGCTTTACCGCTTGATTAGGGAGAGGTCTGGGAAAGACATTAAGTGCTTAGTTTAGGGTTGGTGATTTAGTTGAGGTGGGAAGTTAGGATTTCTGGTCTTGGGGGTCAAGGAATACTTTTAGCTGGATACGTTCTCGGTAAGGCTGCAAGTCTCTTTGATGGAAAGTGCGTTGTTCAAGTCGAGTCTTATGGCCCTGAAGCTAGGGGGAGTAGGTGTAGGTCTGACGTAATTATTTCAACCGAGGAAATCGACTATCCCTGCGCCAGCTCTCCTGACGTGCTGATAGCTCTATCTCAAGATGCGTACAACTACTATAAGGGTGGAGTTAAGAGTGGCGGCGTTATAATCGTCGATGAAGACCTCATTGAAGTTCATGATGTCCCTGAAGGAGTTTCACTCTACGCCGTTCCGGCAACTAGAATTGCAGAGCAGCTTGGGAGGAGGATCGTTGCTAACATGGTTATGCTAGGCGCTTTCTCAGCAATTACTGGAATTGTGAGTTTAGATGCTCTTAAAAAGTCTGTTTTAGATAGTGTTCCACGCGGTACTGAGGAGCTCAACTTGAGGGCAGTGGAGGAGGGGTGGACTTTTGGAAACAGCCTCATTAAAAAGGGCTGAGTTAAAGCAGCACTTCGAACCTAAGATCATCGGCTTCCTGTGCAATTGGTGTGGTTATGCTGCTGCTGACTTGGCTGGAACTATGAGGTTGAAGTACCCTGCTAACATAAGAATAGTGCGCGTAATGTGTACTGGGAGGATTGATCCAACCCACATTTTGAAGGCGTTTAAGATTGGTGCTGATGGGGTTCTGATCGTTGGATGCCACCCTGGCGACTGCCACTACTTGACTGGTAATTACAGGGCTGAGCGAAAGGTTGCAATGCTTAAGTCTCTCCTCGAGGATTTGGGGTTGGAGCCTGATAGAGTTAGGATTGACTGGGCTTCTGCTGGTGAAGGTGAGAGGTTCGCTAGGATAGTTGAGGAATTTGTTAAGCGCATTATTGAGCTTGGCCCAAGCCCAATTCGGGGTGTTTTAGTTGAAAGGTAAGTTGAAGCTAGCTGTAGAGCACCTAACTACTTGTGCTGGGTGTGAAAACGCTATTCTCGACTTGGGAGATTCACTGCTCACAGTTCTCGGAGACTTGGAGTTGGTTTATGCTCCAATTTTGATGGATGCTTCTCCACCTGATAGAGTTGACATAGCCATTGTTACTGGAGCTGTTAGGACTGAGGAGGACAAAGAGAAGGTTAGGAATTGGAGGGAGAAGAGCTCAATTCTTATAGCTTTCGGCTCTTGCGCATGCTTTGGAGGAATTCCTGGACTTGCAAATCTCCTCAAATCAATAGAGCTCCTCAAGACTTCCTATTTAGAGCAGTTAGGCACTGAAAATCCTGAGGGTGAGCCGCCGCACGTGGAAGTGCCAGAATTAACCAGCCTCATTAAGCCAGTTAGTGAATATGTGAAGGTAGACTACATGCTCCCAGGCTGCCCCCCTCCTTCTAACTTGATATCGGAGCTATTTACCGCTCTAATTAAGGGTGAGAAGTTCACTCTACCTGAGAAGAGCGTCTGCGATGATTGCCCATTGAATAGTGGTGATGAGAAGGTTATCAAGTGTATTAAGAGGTGGGGCTTCGACAAGGTTGATGTTAACAGGTGCTTCTTGGAGCAGGGCTTCATCTGCCTCGGGCCGGCGACTAGGGGTGGGTGTGGCGCTAGGTGTATTAAGGCTGGATATCCGTGTAGAGGTTGTATGGGTGTGCTGGAGGGAGTTGAGGACCAAGCTGCTAAGATGATTAGCGCCATAGCCTCTGCAACTTCACTTGATGAAGTAACCTTAGAGGACTTGAAGAAGATTCTTGACCTCGTTGGAACGCTGTATAGGTTTACATTTCCATCATCAATTTTCGGCCGCAGGGTTAGGAGGGATGAGCGTGAGTAGGTCAATTTCATTCTATCCTATCACTAGAATTGAGGGGCACGCTAAAGTCACGATAATGCTTGGTGATGATGGAGAGGTAAAGGACGCCTACTTCCACGTGATGGAGTTTAGAGGTTTCGAAGCATTTATTCGAGGTAGGCCGGTTGAGGAGGCTCCAATAATCGTCACGAGGATATGTGGGCTCTGCTCAATCTCTCATCACTTGGCGTCGGTTAAGGCTGTGGGCGACGTTTTGTGGCTCGATGTTTGTGTCTGGGCTGAGAAGCGGCGGTTGGCTCTGCATTTGGCAGGTATATGTTACAGCTACGCCTTATACATC
>QMQZ01000075.1 GCA_003649145.1 Thermoproteota archaeon | reverse complement strand
TGGATCTTGACTAAAGATAGCTGGCCCAATTATCGGCAGCTTACTTAAAACAGGTATTTCAAATGGCGTAATAGATGATGGCAGTGGAATTCCAATGTAAAGTCTACCTATAACTGAACTTAAGCCCAGTCCCAGCATCGTTAGTGCCAGGCCTGAAACTACTTGATTAGCTCTTAACGATATGCTGAAGAAAGCATGGATTAGCGATAGTGCTCCACCAGCAAATGCAGCTGCAATAATCCCGAGCCACGGATTTCCAGTCGTAAGAGTTACGACATAGCCTGTTACAGCTCCAATAATGACCATTCCCTCAACACCTAAATTAAGAACTCCTGATCTTTCAGCGTATATTTCTCCTAGTGTTCCAATTAGTAATGGAGTGCCTGCACGGATCATCGAGTACAGAAGTGTTTCAATGTAGCTTTGCCAACTCATGTTAGCTTCCTCCGCTCAATTTTCAGCTTAACTTTGTATTGGAGCATTAGTTCGCAAAGAAGAACGGACAAAAGTGTCGCACCATTAAATATGTTGACCATAGCTACGGGTAATCCAAGCATCATCTTCATTACATATCCACCAACAAGTAGCCCTCCAAAAAACAGCGAAGTTACAATTACCAGTATAGGATTTAATCTCGCCAGCCACGCAACTATTATTGCGGTGAAGCCGTATCCCATAGAGATGCTCTCAGGATACCTGAGCCTGTAATGTATACCTGCAATCTCTCCTGTTCCAGCTAAACCTGCTAGTCCACCGCTTATTATCATTGATAAAAGTACAACTTTTACGTAGCTGATACCAGCATACTTAGCTGCTTCAGGATTACCACCTGCAACTCTAATTTCGAAGCCAAAAGTTGTTCTAGTGATAAGGATGTAAACTAGAATTGATGATGCAATTGCGAGTATGAGAGTTGCTATGTGAATTCTAGTGCCTGGTATGCAAATTAGTTTGGCTGCGTCGGGAATCTCATCAGTTATTGGATAGCCCCATTCTTTAGATCCTCTCCAAGGACCATAAATAAGGTATCTTACAAGCTCTATTGCAATGTAATTCATCATTGTTGTAACTATAACTTCATTAACGTTGAAAAAAGCCTTTAAAAATGCTGGAATTGCACCCCACATTGCTCCTGCTGCAAATCCTGCAAGAAACATTAATGGAACAAGAAGGTATGGAGGTAAATCGCCAGTGAATAGTGCCACTCCAGTTGCAGCTATCGCCCCTAAAAGGAGCTGCCCCTCAGCACCAATATTCCATATTTTTGCTCTATAAGCAACTGTAAGTCCAACTCCACAAAGAGCTAGAGGAATCAATTTGACAATAGTTTCAGATATTCCTGGAATACTTCCAAAAACATTAAATGCAATAATTTTGTATGCTTCAACCGGATCAACTCCATAAACTTTCAAGATAACTCCACTTACAAATAAAGCAAAAGCCACAGATATTTTAGAGTAGATTAAAGCTTCAATCTTCGACGGTGGAGGCCGTTTCTCCAGCTTTATCTCAATCAACTTTAACGCCTCTCATAGGCTCCTGACATCATTAACCCCAAAGTTTCTATATCCGCTTTCTCACACGGCAATTCTCCTACAATTCTACCCTCAAACATAACTGCTATTCGATCACTTAAACTTAAGATTTCATCCAAATCTTCTGATATAAGCAGTATTGCTACGCCTTCGCTTCTCCTCTTTAAGAGAAGTCGCCTAACATACTCAGTTGAGCCCACATCCAACCCATATGTGGGGTGAACTGCGATTATCACTTCACTGCCGCTTGAAAGTTCTCTTGCTAATATCAAACGTTGAATATTACCTCCGGAGAGTAGTTTGGCCAGTGCTTTTTCACTTGGAGTCGCTATTTTATACTCTTCAATAAGCTTCTTAGCGTAGCCTTCGATAGCATCATAATTGAGGAAAAACCGATTAGAAAATGGATTTTCCCTATACTTCTTTAAAACAAGGTTTTCAGCTACGCTCATATTTGGTACAAATCCCATTTTCCTATCTTCTGGGATGAATGCAACTCCTAACTTTATAACTGAGCTAGGTCCACTATTAGTCACATCTACACCGCTAATGTAAATCTTACCTGAAACAACCTTCCTCAATCCGGCTATTGCTTCAACAAGTTCTCTCTGCCCATTCCCAGCCACACCAGCAATCCCGTAGATTTCTCCGCCTCTAACTTCAAATGAAACATCTTTAACAGCCAATTGACCTCTATCACCCAGCACATTTAACTTCTCAACTTTTAGTTGCGGATCAGTAAGCTTAGAAGGAGCCTTTTCAAGCTCGAAAACGACTTCTCTACCAACCATCAATTTAGCTAGCTCGTACTCATTTGTCTTTGAAGTCTCCATTACTCCTACAACTTTTCCTTTTCTCAACACTGTAACGCGATCGCTAATTTCCATTACTTCCTTCAATTTATGAGTTACAAATATTATTGACTTACCTTCACTTGCCATTCGCCTCAAAAATTTAAACAACTCTCGAACTTCACCAGGAGTTAAAACTGAAGTTGGCTCATCTAATATGAGAATCTTTGCACCTCTACAGATAGCCTTGAGAATTTCGATTCTTTGCTTTTCACCAGTTGACAGTTGCCATACCTTCGCATCTAGATTAACCTTTAAACCATACTTTTCCATTACATCCTTCACTTTCAATTTAACTTCTTCAGCCGGGTTAAGAAAGCTGGTTTTAAGTTCCATTGCAAGGTTTTCAGCTACACTGAGGGGTTCGACAAGCATAAAGTGTTGGTGAACCATTCCAATTCCAAGTTTTATAGCATCTCTAGGAGACCTTATCTCAACAAGCTTCCCATCAACGTAAATTTCACCTTCATCGGGCATGTAAATACCATAAAGAATATTCATTAACGTTGTTTTTCCAGCGCCATTCTCTCCTAAAAGAGCATGTATTTCACCTTTCTTAAGTTTAAAATCTACATGATCATTTGCGATAACGTCAAGGAAGCGTTTCACGATGCCTCTCATTTCCACAACATATTCTTCATTCCTAATTGCTTGATGAGAATGTTGATTTAAATTTAAACTCAATTTATTTTC
>QMQZ01000074.1 GCA_003649145.1 Thermoproteota archaeon | reverse complement strand
AGGAAAAACGACACTTCTCAACGCGTTCAGCCTATTCATAAAGCCTGGAATGAAAATTGTTACAGTTGAAGACATTCCCGAATTAAACTTGCCCCACGTAAACTGGGTGCAACTAACAGTGAGGCCAGGGTACACTGTAGGAACAAAGGCAGGAGAAATAGAGCTCTTCGACCTAGTTAAACTAAGCTTAAGATATAGGCCAGACTACCTAATCGTAGGCGAAATAAGAGGGAGCGAAGCATTCGTACTATTTCAAGCAATGGCAACAGGCCACGGAGGCTTATCAACAATACACGCAGAAACACTTGACTACGCAATTAAGAGGCTAACATCACCACCAATGAACATTCCTCCTACATACATGAAGCTTATGAACATTTTTGCTCACGTCCAAAAAGTAACTACGAGAACCAAGATTGGAGCTGTCAAAGTAACCAGAAGAGTTACTATAATACAGGAAGTAGCAGACTATGATGACTATAGACTCGTTGTCAAGTGGAACCCAGCCAACGATACACATGAAGTATATTTAGACAACTCTATACTATTAAAGGATTTAAGTGAAAAGTTGGCGATATCGGTCGAAGAGTTAAAGAGCGAAATTTTGAAGAGAGCTGAAGTACTAAAGTGGCTGAGGCTCAAAGGCATACTTGACGTATGGGATGTAAGCAAGTACATCTTCCAATACTACTACGATCCAAATGGGGTATACAGTCAAGCTTCTAAAGAATTAGCAGAAATCGAGGCAAAATAATATTTTTCACACTAGGGTAAACGAATTTATTTCCATTCAACATATAATTATGTCAGACTAGAACGATTAAAATAACCGCAGTAACTAGTGAGGTCAAGTTAAATTGCTTCCACGTAGAGGTAAAATAATAGACTACATAAACCTAATAGAAGAACCCCTAAAAGAAGTCATCAGCAGATTACGAGAGAAAAAGTCAACAGTCAGGATACAAGGGCTACTAATACTTCCTGGAAGAAGTTGCGAAATATATGTAGATTTATTGGATGGAACGCCGACACTAGCAGTATTAATAGAAAAAGGAGTAGAATTAAAAGGAGATGTTGCTTGGCAAGAAATCGTTGTCTCATTAGAAAATGCTGCAGGCTTCTTAGAGGTATACGAGTTAAAGCCTGAAGATGTAGATGAAGATCTAAAGCTAAAGCCTGATGCAAAAATCAAAGTGACAGCCCCAATAAAAATAGAATTACCCAAAGTAAATCCAAAAATCGAAAAATATAGTGAAAAGTTGTCATCAAATATAGTTTACAAGACAGCCATAATAATTCATAGCATACACTTGAATGCTAGAGCTGAAAGAGCTGCAACATCAGCTAGCTTATCAGCCGTAATGTCAACAGAAATAGCGGAAAGCATAGGAGCAACTAGGTACGTCATAGCCACACTATACGGCTCAAAAAAGTGGAAGTCAATAGAAGTTCTGGCTAAGAATGGAGAAGTACTCGCATCACTAATTTATAAGCCAGACGGCGTAATACACGGCAAAATGGCACTCAAAATAATACTAAACCCGGCACTATTGGGAGAGTACTCGTCATTCGACATCTTAATCTATGACGTCAAAGTTGATCCAATAGCAATCTTAGAAGAAGAAATACAAGAGGAGAAAATAAGAGAAAAATTACCAAAGGAAGAAAAGGAAGAAATTGAAGTAGTAACTAAAGAGACGGCACCCGTGAAAGTGGAAGAAACTAAAGAAATAACATCATTAGAAGAAGCGCAAAAGTACTTGGATAAAGTTCGGGAAAAGGCAGAAGAATATTTTAGAGAAGTATTGGACACTTTAGGGTATGAATTAAAGGAAGTTAAAATTAAAATGACAAATAAAATCGAATTTCAAGTCAAAATCAAAAAGAAGAGATTTACGCTCAGAAGAGCGAACATGAGAATTGTAAAGAGAGAAATAATTGATGAAGCTAGATGGATAATGGAAGAGCTGCGTATAAAACTTCCAGTAGAAGTAGAGATAGAAAAGATTTAACTCTCTGCAACTATATGAACGCCAACAATTATACCATTATACTTAAAATATGCATAGACTTCTTCAACAATGATGACTTGTGAGCGGGGAGTAAGATCTTTAAACCCGTTAATTCCCGAACCATAATAATAGTAATACAAGTGCCTTATTATTGGACCCCGGCCTTGCCCTGGAACCTGCCTAGACAGGGCTAATTTCAATATAGAAACTGGGACTCCCATATTTTTTGAAACATCAATTACAGTAACATTAAAAGCATCAATTCTACTTTTTTTACCAATCACACTAACAATAACGTTTGGATTAATAACTAATAGTCCCACAGTATAATTTAATTTCAAATAATTAAAACCTATAGGTTCTGCTTTAACTGTTAAATTTGCAATGATTATTGACCGCCAAGGAGGTTCAGTATTATCCCATTCAAAATCAATCCTATACGTAAAATAAGCAATCACACCTTTACCAGAATAAGCTTTAGTGAAATCATTTACCCAAGAAGATAAATAAGCGAATGCAGTTTCATTTGCTTCATTTATATCCCTTGTATTCATATAAACTTCAGACGCTAACGATAGAGCTACTGTTAATGCTCTGGGTGCATCATCAACAGCATTAAATAATGAAACTGGAAAAGAAACTTCCTGAGAACGTCTAATTCTCAATTCTCCAGCAGTTACAACTGCCGCCATTATGATAATTGTGATCATAAGAGATACTGAAGCGAGAATAACTAATTGTCCTTTTTTATTCATCCTCCCACCGCAACTTTCAAAATTATTATGAAAGTACGTCTATGTGCTATACTTGTATACACATAGTGAATTACTACTTCAGGTTCGAAATCAGCGACATTACAGAGTTCATACCTTATACCATATGTGTAAGCAGTAAAATTGAAACGCGAATGTGATGGCAAAGTATTATTTAAAATCATTAGAAGCAGTGAATGATCTCCCTCGATAAAAGCGTCTATTGCTCCCGAAGATATAGCTGCATTAATTGCAGCAATCCCACTTCTAAATAATGATTGATTTCTATGTGGAATAGCCTCAGTCATATTAATGT
>QMQZ01000073.1 GCA_003649145.1 Thermoproteota archaeon | reverse complement strand
GCAGAGCAACTTGGCAGTTGGGCAGCTAATAGATAATATAAACTACGTATTCGCCCCGTACGTGTCAAACTTGAATTTAGAAGAAGTTAAGAAAGCGATAGGCGAAGCACTGCTTCATTTAAATCAGACCATAACTTCAAGAGGCAACATACTTCCCCTGGCTTTTGGCTTAACAGTCACCCCACCAAAGTATATCGAAGAAAAATATGGTGACTACACTGATGAAGCTTTGATCTTATTTAAGGCTATTTTACAGGCCATGTATGAAGGAGATTCAGCTGGAAAACCATTCATCAGCCCACTTCCGATAATTAAAATTTGTAATAAGATGCTGAGCAAAAACAGAGACTACGAGGAAATTCTAGAAGAAATCTGTAAACTAACTACGAGGTGGACTACTCCCTATTTCATAAACTTAAATGCAGAATGGCAAACTAGAGAGGTAAGTTACGGATGGGACCTTTCCAGACTGGACTCTGAAAAAAGCGAAGACTCGAAATACCTTCTGGCCCGAACCGGATGCCTAGATACAGTTATCATAAATTTACCTAGAATTGCATTAGAGGCAAATGGAGACGATACGAAGTTCTTCTCAAGACTTAGGAAAGCAATTTCTCTTGCAATTGAAACCCTAAACGTTAAGCGTGAATTAATTGAAAAGCAGATCGAGAAAGAGCATTTACCGCTACTGAACATTCGGGATGGAGGATCGCCATACTACCATTTAGAGCATGCCACCTGCAACATTGGATATGTAGGACTGCCTGAGGCTGTAAAAATTCATACTGGGTCGTGGCTATACGAGGACGTCAATGCACTGTCATTTGCTGAAAAGATCGTAGATTTTATGGCAAGAGAAGTAAGTAGAAGGAGGGGTCGTTGGAAAGTAACCTGCATATCTCTTGAAAAAGTAGGTGAGAGACTTCTTAGAACAGATATTGCAAGGTTTGGGCTGAAAAACGTTCAGGAAAAAATTGGAGGAGAGTTATTTTACACCCATAATGTGCATGTTCCACTATATGCACAGGTGCCGCTTAGCAGGAGATTTATCATCGAAAGTAGGTTCCAGAAGAAACTCGATGGTGGGCATGGCCTAAACATATACTTGAAAGAGCCAATGCCAGATGTAGAGTATCTGATGAAGTGCTTAAGGATCATTGTAGCACGCACAGAGTTAGGTGCTTTCACTTTTACTAGAGATTGGACTTACTGTAAGTGGTGTGGGAAGCTATTTGGAGGCTTTCAAGTTAAGTGCCTAAACTGCGGGAGATCATTAAGAAATATAGTTCACTACACTAAAGTCGTGAACGTCTATGATGTCCTAGTAGAAGAGTACGCTAAGAGAGTGAAGTACGCAATTTAACCCTACTCCGCAGCACCTAATAACAGTGCGAGAAGCGCCATCCTTGTCACTAAGCCATACCAAGTTTGCTTAAAGTACTTTGCATGATCTGTCGCGTCAATTCTTGGATCTAGCTCATCCACTCTAGGCAGAGGGTGCAGTATTATCAAGTCGCGTTTACCGTTAGAGATCAATTCAAGAGTTATTTTGTAAGACCCTCTAACCTTCTCATACTCACTTGGATCAGGGAAGCGCTCCTTTTGAATCCTTGTAACATATAGGACATCTACTTCACCAATTATGTCGGCTATATTTTCAAGTTCTTTAACCCGAATTCCAGACTCCTTTAAATCTTCCAGTATCTCCTTCCTCATCCTAAGCTGAGGAGGAGCTACTAGAAAGATTTCAACATCATAATTTGAGAGAGCATACGCAAGTGAGTGAACGGTTCTTCCGTACTTTAAGTCACCTATCAAAGCAATTTTTAATCCGTCAATTTTGCCCTTCTCCTTACGAATCGTATACAGGTCCAGAAGGGCTTGGGTGGGATGGGAAAGAGCGCCTGACCCAGCATTTATCACAGGAATACTAGCAAATTCAGCAGCAAGCTTAGCTGCACCCTCCATTGGATGTCTTAACACTATTATGTCAGCATAGTTCTCCACTACTCTAACAGTATCTGCCAGGGTTTCGCCTTTAGCTATTGAGGCTACTTTAGGTTCAGCGAAGCCAATCACACTTCCTCCTAGCCGAAGCATTGCAGCTTCAAAGCTAAGTCGAGTACGAGTACTAGGCTCAAAAAACAGGGAAGCCAAAATTTTACCTTTAAGAAGCTGAGAGCTTCTTCTAGCTAATGGCTCCATTTTGTCAGCAACTTCAAAAATGTGCTCGATTTCCTCTCTCGTAAAGTCCCTTATGTCAATAAAATCTCTACCTTTAAAGCTCACTGAAACCCTTACACACTTCTAGCACTTTTAGTATAAGTACTTTTACAAGACTATGATTAAGCTTAATAAGTTCAGGAATTAAAGTTCTAGTGGGCGTAATAGTTGGAGAGAGAAGAGCTGCGAATACGGAAAATTAAACACGGTACTGTAATAGATCACATAGCAGCTGGACATGCGCTAAGCGTATTAAAGATACTTAACATAACAGGTCGCGAGGGATATATAGTCAGCATAGCTATGAACGTCCCGAGCAAAAAGTTGGGAAGAAAAGACATAGTGAAGGTTGAGGGTCGAGAATTAAAGGAAGAGGAAGTAAATAAGATAGCATTAATTGCACCTACCGCCACAATAAACATAATTAAGGACTACAAAGTCATCAAAAAGAATAGAATAACATTGCCAGACAAAGTTGAAGGAATAATTAGATGCAGGAACCCCGTTTGCATAACAAACAGCCCCAGAGAGCCAGTTACGCCAAAGTTTAAAGTTATCAGCAGAAAGCCCATAAGGCTACGATGTGAATACTGTGAAACAATTTTAGAAGCAGAAGATATAGTAAGACAGTTCTAATTGTAAAATTATTTAAGGTGCTTCTAGACAAATTTCAAAGGTCTTAGGAGTGACGTGTCAATGGGCGCAATCGCCGAAAAAATTAAGGAAATATTAGAAGCAGAAGAAAAGGCTAGTGCAATAATAGCAGAGGCAGAAAGAAAAGCAGAAGAAATAGAGCTAAGCGCTAAAACTAGGGCGGAAGAGATTCTAAAAAACGTAGACTTAGTTGTCGAGAAAAAAGTTGAAGAATTGAG
>QMQZ01000072.1 GCA_003649145.1 Thermoproteota archaeon | reverse complement strand
GCCCCGAAAGGGGCAGGGCGAGAGCCCTGGCAACGGCTCAGAAACGAGACCCCTCCCAGCAGATGTGGATGAGGCGGCTGAGGCGAACGCCGAGAAGGCGCCTAGCAATAGGCGCCGAGCTAACCCGTCGACAATGCTGGGAGAATGGTTGCAACGGCCGACCTGCGGGGGTAAGGCCAAATAGGAGCCAATGAGGCCCGCGCGAGGCTCGGGTAGGCCGCATAGCTGAATCCCGCAAAACAGAAGGTGAGCTATACCGACATGCCCCTCCCACAACTAAAACTCAGCATTAACCCCCCAACAATTCTCTCACAATCTGCCTTTCAGCATCAACAACTTCACTCTCAGACTTAGCTTTTGCATAGAGGGAGAGAAGGCGCTCATTAAGAGAAACGAAATGCGGCCCCCACTTAAATAAGGACAACAACCTATCAGCAAGCTCCTCAAAACCCAAAATGTAGAGCGCAGCTGCAAATGCTTCAACCGTACTAAGCTTATGAGGCTTAGCATAATTAATAGGATTAGCAGCAAAAAGAAGAGGAAGACGCCTACCAAAACCCCTCAGTCTAAGACTCCTCAAAACCTCAATCTCATTCCAAGAACAATCAACAGCAACAATACCCCTCCTAACAGCAGTAACCCTATCAGAAGGATTGAGAACACGACGCGAGAAGGGAGTCAAAATAATAGCACCACCAGGCAAACGGCGAGGCGAACCCACCAGCCTAACAAGCCCAAAACGCTTAAGCTTAAGAGAAGTACACTTACGCGGATCACACTGATGCAAATGCAAAACAAACAACTGCACTGGATCCAACAACTATCACCAACCCTATTAACCAAAACCCTAACCCTTAAAAGTAGCTGAAACAACTCTAAAAGCGGAGACGTGAACTTATGACGCTCGCATTCGTCTTAATAAATGCAGAAATAGGAGCTGAAGAAGAAGTAGTCGACGAGCTCATGAAAGTCGAAGGAGTAGAAGAAGCCTACACAGTATACGGTGTATACGACGTAATAGCAAAAGTCCGGGCTGACAGTCTAGAAAAATTAAAGGAAATAATAACTTGGCGAATTAGAAGACTAGACAAAGTAAGATCAACACTAACAATGATCGTAGTTGAAGGACGCAAAAAGAGCAGCTAACTCTAAAACGCAACAATAGGGAAAGCAATGAAAAAGCAAGTTCAAGTACACATAGGCATAGACGACACAGACTCCCCTAGAAAAGGATGCACAACATACATATGCGCCGTAATCACTGAAGAACTTCTAAAAACAGGAGTACAATTCACAGATTACCCTAACCTAATTAGACTAAACCCCAATGCACCTTGGAAAACGAGAGGAAACGGAGCAATATGCATAAGAATACAAGCCGAAAAAAGCGAGATAGAAAACATTAAAGAAATAGTAATTAAAAACGTAGAAAGATTATCAGACATAACACATGAAGACACAAGCCCAGGCATAGCATTCTTGATCGGAGAAATCCCAAGAAAGCTAAGAAACTTCTCTAAAAAAGTAATAAGAAGAACCACAACCATAAAGCAAGCCCAAAAAGTAGCCAGGGCAGTAGGAGCAGAAATATACAAATTAAAAGAAGGAAGAGGAATCATAGGAGCGCTAGCAGCAATAGGAGAAACACTCAACAAAGATCACACATACGAATTAATAGCATACCGAAAACCCGAAAACTGGGGGAAACCAAGAAAGATAGATGAAGCATCAGTATTCGAAATGGACAAGCTCACAAGTCCACTAACATTCAACAATATAGACTACGAAACAGGGAGAATTCTAATAACACCAAGAGGGCCAGACCCAGTCTTATACGGAATAAGAGGAGAAAACCCAGAAATCCTACGGCAAGCCCAAAAAATAGTAAAAGCTCACGAGCCAATAGAAAGGTGGATCATATACAGGACAAACCAAGGAACAGACGCCCACCTAAGAAAAGTAGAAAAAATAAAGCAGATCAAAATCTACGACGCAGTCATCCTACGCGGACACGTCACCACACGCCCAAAAACACTCCCAGGCGGGCACGTAATAATCGAATTAAGCGACGGAGAAACCACAATCGACTGCGCAGTCTACGAACCAACGGGGCAACTAACCAAAATAGCCAGACAACTAATCCCAGGAGACCTAATAGAAGTCTACGGAGGGGCAAAAATAACAGTAAACCAAAAAATGACGATCAACGTCGAAAAACTAGCAATCCTAAAACTAGCACCACTAATAGAACTAAAAAACCCAAAATGCCCAAAATGCGGAAAAACAATGAAATCACTAGGAAAAAACAAGGGATACAGATGTCCAAAATGTAAATACAAAGCACACCTACCAAAACAAGCGAAAATAAAGCCAAGAAGAATCATAGAAGGAATATACCTACCACCACCAAGAGCCCACAGACACCTAACAAAACCACTCACAAGGCTAGGAAGAGAAAAAACAAAACCACCACAAAAATTATCAGAACCATGGTACTGGAGCATAAGTTTTAAACCCCCAAACAAAAACAACACAGACGAGTAAAACATAAATCCAGGAGGGCGAGCATGCAAGAAGCAATCCTCGAACAAACACTAAAAACACTAACACCAAGAACACAAAGAGAACTAAACAGGCTACTAAGAAGAATCACAACCCTATCAGCAGCAGGCTTCAGAGAAACCCTAGAAAACAACAAACTACTAAACTGGATATTCCTAAGAATAATGATAGAAGCAAACAAAATAAGAAATCTCCTACAAGAAGAGGAAAAACCAACATTTTTCTAAAAACAATCAAAACAAACGAAAAATCAAAAACAAAACACAAAGATTAAAAGCCCAAGGCAGTAAAACTTATTGGTCTGAAAGCAACCACACAATATAGAAATAAAAGCGGGGTGGGCTAGCCAGGTTATGCCGCGGGGCTCATAACCCCGAGGTCGGTGGTTCAAATCCACCCCCCGCTACCACCTTTTCCTGGCTTTTTCCGGTGAAAAAAGCTTGGAGAATGCTCCGTTTAGTACCCTGTTTAAAGCGGGTTCTGAAGGGTTTTTGAAATTGTTGTATCGAGACTAACTGATGGTTTTCTTCATGTTTTTCATGTAT
>QMQZ01000071.1 GCA_003649145.1 Thermoproteota archaeon | reverse complement strand
TGTGAAAGTTGGCTGCGAGCAGGAGGAGAGATAGGAGTAATGTGATCAAGCTGAGCAAGTCGACCACCGGTTTAAGGTGGAACGTGGAGGAAGTTAAGCATGTTTTAGATGTCCGGCGAACAGCTTACATTCGATGAGTGGCGAATAATTAATTGCTAGGTGGGGTTGAGTTATTTGATGAAGTTGGTGGAACATTGAGTAACAGTGTAGAGTTGAAAGCTGAGGAGCTGAAGGTTTTAGCTGACAAAACTAGGTTGAGAATACTTGTATTGCTTAAGGAGAGAGGAGAGCTTGGCTTAAATGATATTTCAAATTTGACTGGTAAAGCCAAGTCCACGATTTCAGATCACTTGAAGCTCTTGCTCAAGGCCGGGTTTATAGAGAGGAAGGAGGCGGATAGGGGGTTTCTATACTTTTTAACTGAGAAGGGTGCGAGTGTTCTTCCGCTGATTGAAGATAAGCCTTATACAGTTAGGGTTGAAGAAGAAGCAGCCTCCTCCAGCTTCATGGTTAACATTGAGTTGTGGCTTGAGAGGATTGGCAGGGGTAGAAGACATGTGGTACCTTCAGTTTTACTGGGCTTGTCAATGATCATTCTTGGGTACATGCCGTTATCAGCGGTGGTAACGTCATTAGCTCTAGGAGCAATTTTAGGATTGCTGGATGCGAATGCCCGCGAATTTGCTGAAAGCTCAGCATTATATGCAGTTTTCACTGCAATTTCAGCCATCTTGAGGGAGTGGAGTTTAGCTATGATACTCACCGTCCTACCTTCACTTGCAATCTTCATTTTAATTGGAGGAATTGCGTGGATAGGGGTTAAACTCATAATGCAGAAGTGGATAAGGTAGTGTGGGGTAGAAATTGGCTAGAGTATGCCCAGAATGTGGTGGAGAAATGATCTTTGACAGAAGCAGGTACGCTTACGTCTGTAGGACTTGCGGCTTAACCCTCACTAGGTTCGAGCTGGATAAGTATAGGGATCGGAGAACTTCTAAGAGAGAAGATGAAGATTCTTGGAAGAAAGAGTACTTGAAGTGGTGGTTAAGCTCTAAGAAGTAAGGCGAAGAGTATTGACGCAGAGCCTTAAGATAGTTGAGATCATAAATATTGGTGAAGAGCTGCTTATAGGCAGGATAGTTAACACAAATGCTTCTTGGCTAGCTAAGAAGATAACTGCACTTGGAGGTAGGGTTAGGCGAATAACAATTGTCGGCGACGATCTGAATGAAATAGCTTCAGCTATAATTGAGGCGGTGAATAGAAAGCCAGACATTATAATAACCACTGGAGGGCTCGGGCCGACGTTCGACGACAAGACTATGGAGGCATTAGCAAAGGCTATTGGAAAGCCCTTAAAAATCACTTCTGAATCCTTAGCAGCTTTAAAGAAAGCCTGCAAGAGGAGAGGAGTCCCACTAGATGAAAAGCGAATGAAAATGGCATACATACCTGAAGGAGGAGAAGTTCTTCCAAATCCTGTAGGATTAGCTCCTGGAGTGATGGTAAATTATGAAGGTGTGACTATTGTCGCCCTTCCAGGAGTGCCGGATGAAATGAAGAGTATGTTTGAAAGAAGTTTAGCAAGCAGGTTTTTAGGTAGAGGATTCGTCGAAGCTGAACTACTTGTTGAAGACATATATGAGGCAGATTTATCCCCCATCCTGGATAAGATAATAAAGCTGTTTCCTAAAGTATACGTAAAATCTCACCCTCAAATGAGATGTGGAAAGCCTGTAATAACCCTACACCTATATGGCCGAGATGTTACTAGCCTAGAATTGGATAAAGTTTGTGAAGAAGTTATGAATATGATTTCAAGCTTAGGTGGAAAGATAAGTCGAGTTAAGTAGGTGAAAGCTTATGCTCTCAATAATGGTTATTGGAACAGCAGGATCTGGGAAGAGCGCTCTAACAGCAGCCTTCTCAGACTGGCTGAAGAACCAGGAAAAGGAAGTTGGGACACTTAATTTAGATCCCGGCGTTAAGTGGCTACCCTACTCCCCAGATGTTGACATTAGAGAGTACATAAGCATTGACGAAGTGATGGAGAAGTACGGATTGGGACCTAATGGAGCACTCATCGCATGTGTAGATATGATGGCAAACTACATTCAAGAAGTGAGGAATGAAATCCGCGACTTAGCTATAGACTACCTCATCATCGACACGCCGGGGCAAATGGAGCTCTTCGCATTCAGAACCTCAGGGCCATTCATAACTGCTAAAATTGGCGGTGAAAACCTAATTATCCTATGCCTCTTAGACTCGATGTTCACCAAAAACCCAAGCGACTTTGTGTCAATCCTCCTACTAGCAACCTCAGTCCAGTATAGGTTCTTAAAGCCGCAGATAAACGTGATTTCAAAGGCAGACATGCTGTCAATTGAAGACAAGATGCGCATAGAGAACTGGATTGAAAATCCAGACGAGCTGAGAATGGCAGTAATGGATGAGAGGCATGTCATGCAGAGAGAGCTCAGCAAGAGGATAAGCGAGGCAATAAGCTCAGAGCTCCTGGCAGACCTCGTATTCACTTCAGCATCAACGTGGGAGGGATTTGACAATCTATACGCCCTAATACAGAGAATAGCGGGAGAAGTCTAGAGGTAACGGAAGAGTATTTTAATTAGATAGGGAAAAGCTGATTGCACACAGAAGGAGGGAAAACTGTGGAGCAGGTTAAGGCGATAATCGAGAAGGCATTGATGGAGAATAGGAAGTACCTTCTGGAAAGTGAAGCTAAGAAGATATGCGAAGCATATGGAATACCAGTCACACGATTTAAAGTCGCAACAAACGAAGAGGAAGCCGTAAAATTTGCCAATGAAATAGGCTACCCAGTAGTTTTCAAAATAGTCTCGCCAGACGTAATTCACAAATCAGATGTAGGAGGAGTCATACTCAACATTAAAAATGACGAGGAAGCCAAGAAAGCTTACAAGCAAATATTAGAAAACGTCAAAAAGCACGTTCCAGATGCAAAAATAGTTGGAGTCTTCGTTCAAGAAATGGCGCCGCAAGGAACAGAAGTGATAGTCGGAGCGCTAAAAGACTCGCAATTTGGCCCCACAGTAATGTTTGGTCTAGGGGGCATATTCGTAGAAATTCTGAAAGACGTCACTTTCAGAATAGCG
>QMQZ01000070.1 GCA_003649145.1 Thermoproteota archaeon | reverse complement strand
TGGTTGTTTTTATGGATCTATTAAAGTATTTGTCAATGGCTGTGAGGTGGAGATTGAAGGTTGTGAGGTTTACTTGAAGTTTGGTGCTTCATGGACTAAATTAAACTCTTCAAACATAGCTTTAGACGTGGGCTTGGTGCACATTGTTTTTAAGTGTAGTGTGGCTCCTAGTGAGCTTTATGTGAGTTTAGTTGATAATAATGGCGTTTTAGTTAGGGTTAAATGTTCCGTTGAGATTGAATCATAACTGGGTGTAGATTACTAATTATTGGGAGCGTGTTGGAGGTGAAAAATACTCGTAAGTTGAGGTTTGGTCCTGCTGGTAAACCCATCAAATTTAAGGGTAAGTCTGAGGATGTTCCAAAATTTCTAAGTGAAATTGGATTGAATGCTTATGAGTACCAAGCTGTTAGGGGTGTTAAGATTAATGAGGAAAAAGCGAGGCTACTAGGTGAAAATGCAAGGCAGTTTGACGTTGAGCTTTCAATTCACGCTCCATACTACGTTAATTTGTGCTCTTCTAAGGAGTCTACTTTAAATTCGAGTAAAGATAGGTTGTTGAGAGCTCTTGCAGCTGCTAATTGGATGGGCGCCGTAGTGGTGGTTTTTCACCCTGGCTATTATGGTGATCTTAGCAAGGACGAAGCTCTTCAAGTTTGTATAAGAGCTCTCGGCGACGTAATTGAAGTTGCAGAGAGCGAAGGTCTCCTGAATAATGTTTACTTGAGCCCAGAAACTACTGGAAAAATTAAGCAGTTGGGCGACCTTGATGAAATTTTAACAATTTGCGAGTCTCTTGACGACGTTATCCCTACGATCGATTGGGCTCACATCCATGCGAGGGAGCAAGGTGCAATAACTTCTAAGGACGATTACTCAAAGATTTTAAGTGAAATAGAGCGAAGACTGGGAGCAGATGTGGTAGATACTTTGCACGTGCACTTCACGAAGGTTTCCTTCGGTTCGGGTGGAGAGTTATCTCACTTTCCACTGGAATCTGAAGAGCATGGGCCAGACTTCAATCCACTGGCTGAATTGATTGTGGAGAATGACTATCACTTCACTATAATTTCAGAGTCACCCATACTAGAGGATGACGCGCTTATGATGAAAAGAGTTGTTGAAGAGTTGCGTAAGCTGGGAGCTAAGTGAGCTCTCTAAATCTTTTTATCACGAATTTCTCATCTAGGGTTAAGATAAATGGTGCTAGTCTAGGTCCACTGTCTCTGCCTAGTAGCACTTTATAGGCTGCTCTAAATGCCTTTTTAGAGCCTATTTCAACGACTTCTCTTGCTAATCTGTAGATTTCAGCTTCTAGCTCGTCCGGAGTCCATTTCCTTTCACCTATTTTCTCTCCAAGTATCCTTAGGAACTCCTTCTCTTTTTCGTCTAACTTGTTGGCTATATCTTGTGGGAGTTTCTCCAATATTGTGATTCTTAAGTGTGGTGGTGCGTACTTTCTAACCCAGTATCCTGCTCTTCTTAGGATGCTCTCTATCTGCTTTAATCCTTCTTCGCTTGGAATTTCTTTTATGTGTCCTGTTTTAATTAGCTTCTCAGCTGCTTGTCTTCCAAATCCTTCTTTTTCCGGAATTATTTGAGCTAGCATTGCTGCAAACTTATATGGTATTTGTATTGGCATTTCTTTGGGTGGCTCTTCATTATTGGCTATTTCATAGCTCCTTTTCATGTTTTCTTCTATTTTGGGTTCCTTCACTTTTTCAATTCCAAAGTATACTCTCTCAGCTTTGTCGTACTCGTCTGATAGTTGTGGTATTTTGAGTGGGCTGAAGTCTAGGTGTGTCATTGGCTTTGCTGAGTAGTACCAGTACTTTAGAACTTGAGGTTTAGCTACTTTGGGCCACTCGTTGAAGTCGAATGAGATTCCTCCTGAGCTTGACATTGCTTTACCGTTAACGTAGACCCACTCATATGCTAGTCCTTTTGGAGGTTCAATGCCTAGCACTTCTCTTGCAATGGCTACACAGCTATCTCTACTTCCGCCAACTACTGCGTGGTCCTTGCCGTATGGCTCGAATGTTACGTTTAGCACTTGCCACAGTGCTGCCCACTCTAATCTCCACTCTAGTTTTCCTTGTGTTAAATCAACCTTTCCTGACGCTCCGCAGCGGGGGCAGGTAAATTCTGCCTTTTCAGCTTCAAGGTCGATTGAGACGGCTTTGGTTGTCGCTATGTTGTGGCATTTTGGGCAGAGTGGCTTGAAGGGTATCCAGTCTTCTGGGTATTTTGCCCCCTTAAATCTGCCTAGAACTTCCCTTGCCTTTTTCCTCTTCTCAACAATTAGCTTGACTGCCTCGACCATTTCTCTACTTTTATAAATCTCGCTTGTCTCTATAATTTTCAAGTTCTCGATTCCGAAGTCGTCTAAAACTTCGTAGAACGGCTTCATCCAGTGTTCAACCCAATTTGAGCAGCAACCTTCGGGGCATGGGACGTCGAGTATTCGGACGCCCTTCCACTTCTTAGCGAATTCTGTAGTTACGAGTGGTGGTTTTGCTTTTAGTGGGTCTTGAGTGTATACGACGAGTAAGTGTTCTACGTCAGCGCCTTTCTTTTTTAGTCCTCTAACTACTGCAGCTTGGATGAAGAGTTCTCCTCTAGTCTTACCTATGTGTATTGGCCCTGACGCAGCCATGCCTCCATTGACGACATGCTTATCAACTTTCATTGAGACTAGGTCTTCAACTATTATGTCGACCCAGTGCCTGAACTGTTTAATCCTACTCACATGGCTTCCTCCTTTAATCGATTTACGTTAAAGGATGTTAATTAACCTGACTACAGTCATACTGTTTATAGCTTAAACGATTATTTTAATTTGGGGAGGGACTTGTTAGAGCGGTTGAGAATTTGGGTGAAGCGTTTTATCGAGCCAATAGCTCTAGGCGCTGCTAAAATTGGCTTAACGCCAAATGTCGTATCTGTATTGGGATTTTTTACAGCATTAGTTTCAGCCTATCTAGTTGTTCGAGGCAATTTGATTTTTGCAGCCATTTTTGTCATTATATCGGGTTTTCTCGACGTTCTTGATGGTGCTATTGCGAGAGTTACTGGGAGAGTTACTAAATTTGGCGGCTTTCTGGACTCATTACTTGATAGGTACTCTGATGTGGTAATTTTATCTTCAATCATCTACACCTCTCTTTGCCCACTTTTTTGG
>QMQZ01000069.1 GCA_003649145.1 Thermoproteota archaeon | reverse complement strand
GAGTATATAACTCTCAGCTTTCTCTAGTATGGTGAACTAAATCTGGTGATGAAACGTTGGCAAAAGTTGCTGTCATGACAAGAGACCCTAAACTCTACTACCTCATATCCAGATTGCTTAAGGAGCACAGTATTGATTTCATAAGCATTACTCCTGGACTTGCAATACCAAACGGCGTCAAGGTTGTGCTTACTTCTAATGTTGAAGCTTCATATGACGATACTAGAACCATAATAGCCGTTAATGAGGAAAATATTGAAGAATCCTTATTCAAAGTTATATGTGCTCTCAAGGGTAAAACCATGTTTGACAACTTGATAATAGGTATAGACCCTGGGGCTAAGTTAGGCGTGGTAGCTCTCGCCGATGGAACGCCTATAGCTCTAAAGATATTCTATAGTGCTAAAAAGCTAACTGCCTTCTTAGAAAAACTATTCACACTCTGCCCAGCAAAGAGGAGAGTTATACGAATTGGAAGTGGTGGAGACAAATATTTGCGTGAGCTTTTAGGTGAGCTAGGTAAAATCATTTTATTCCCTGAAACATATATAGAGTTGGTCAGCGAGTCGCTTCCGTTATCTCCTTATGTTAAGGAGTGCTCTCTTCCGTCAGATGTTAAAGCGGCATATAATATTGCTTTGAGTAAGGGGGTCCCCCTAAGTAAGCATGAGGTGGCTGAGTATGAAAATGGAGTTAGCGAAATCCAGGATAATTAAAGTTGAAGGACCAGCATTTATTCAGGTAATCGAAGGCTCATTATCAGTGCTTGGCAAGAAAATGCTACCGAAAGAGTCCACAGTAGTTCCTAAGTCTAAAGTCATGGTATTTGAGGCGTTGGAAGACTCCATTGTAGAAGTGAGAATTGGAGAAGGCGGCGGATTAGAGGAGCTGGAAGACATTACTATACCTCCTGAGTGGAAAATTGCGGTTAACAAAATTCTAAATATGGAGAAGCCCATGACTATCATAGTGCTCGGTGATGTCGACAGTGGGAAAAGCACATTTTGTACTTTCCTAGCAAATCAATCCTACTCGAAGGGTTTCAAAACAGCAATCATAGATAACGACTTAGGGCAGTCTGACATTGGACCTCCAACAACTATAGGGCTAGGCTTCCTAGAGAAGCCTGTTGCCTCACTATCTGTAGTTCCCCTCTTCAACGCATTCTTCGTCGGCTCAACTTCACCAAAAGGCTTAATCGACAGAGTAATTGTGGGTGCAAGAAAGCTACTTGACGCAGCCCTCAAGGAAAGGGCGGAAGTTATAGTGGTAAACACAAGTGGCTGGATTTCTGGGCGAGGAGCGCGAACCCTAAAGTTGTCACTAGCACTAATACTAAATCCGAAGGTAATAGTTGCAATTCAGCGAAGCGGTGAACTAGAGCATCTATTAAAACCTCTTCAAGGCCTCACCAATTTGGAGATCGTCCGCATCCCAACACCAAGAATAATTAGAGCAAGAAACAAGGAAGAAAGGCGGCTGATAAGAGAATCTTCCTACAGTAGGTATCTTACTGGAGCTAAAACAAGAGTTTTCTCGATGGATAAGGTGGGATTGATGTTCTCATTTGTAGGCACAGGATTCCCCATTCCTCGCGAAGAGCTTAGAAACTATGAACCTCTAGTCGGCACACAGCTGTTATATGGCGAGTACAGCTCTGACGCCCTATCATTAGTCACCAAAAGCGACATTCCAAGCGAACAGAAGGAACAAGCGAAAGCCTTCATTAGGGAGGAAACTGGAAAAGACGAGGTAATCATACTGCCGCAAGGCTTCGAAAGAGGGCTTTTAGCGGGCTTCTTCAACTCCGAAGGACGCTTCTTAGGAATAGGAGTGGTTAAAGAAGTGAATTTTGCGAGGCGAACTATCGAAATAATGACTCCAGTCGATGAAGATGTTGGGCTGATAATTTTAGGAAGCGTAAAAATAAGTGAATCTGGAAGAGAAATTAGAAAGCTTGACCCATGGTCTTTCTAGCCCGCACTATTACTACCATCACATTTAACATTTACCTTAACGAGATCATTCTTTGTAAAGAAATGAATATATAGACGCGCTAGTGTTTATTGTTGGGGCGATAGAGATGACTGCGAAAGCTAGGGTAGCTACTGTAGGTCAAATTGGCGGTGTCCCTGTACTGATTTTAAAGGAAGGAACAAGCCGAACCTTTGGAAAGGAAGCTCAACGAGTGAATATTATGGCAGCAAGAGCTGTAGCTGAAATTGTTAGAAGTTCACTTGGTCCTCGTGGTATGGATAAAATGCTAGTAGACAGTCTAGGTGACATAACTATAACTAATGACGGCGCAACCATCCTAGAAGAGATGGATGTTCAGCACCCAGCTGCAAAAATGATGGTAGAAGTAGCAAAGTCTCAAGACAAAGAGGTTGGTGATGGAACAACAACAGCAGTGGTTCTTGCAGGAGAACTACTGAAGGAAGCTGAATCGCTATTAGAAAAGAACATTCACCCAACCGTAATAATTGGCGGCTTCAAAAAGGCAGTAGAGAAAGCAAAGGAAGTCCTCGAGAAAATAGCCATACCAGTAAGCATAGACGACGAAGAAGCGCTGAGAAAAATTGCAATGACCTCCATGAGCGGAAAGGTGGTAGCTGTAGCTAAGGAACACCTAGCAGATATAGCAGTCAAAGCTGTAAAGCAAATTGCAGAGGAAAGAGATGGAAAGCTATTCGCAGACATCGACCAAATTCAGATAATCAAGAAGAAGGGCGGTGGACTACTAGACACAAAGCTGATTTACGGCATCATAATAGACAAGGAAGTTGTCCATCCAGGAATGCCAAAGCGCGTAGAAAAGGCGAAAATTGCACTACTAGACTGTCCATTAGAAGTGGAGAAGACTGAGATCGACGCTGAAATCAGAATAACCGACCCAGAGCAAATGCGCGCATTCCTAGAGGAGGAAGAGCGTCTACTCAAATCAATGGTAGAGAAAATAAAGAACACTGGTGCGAATGTAGTGTTCTGCCAGAAAGGCATCGACGATATAGCTCAGCACTACTTAGCTAAAAATGGAATACTGGCAGTTAGAAGAGTCAAGAAATCAGATATGGAAAAGCTATCTAGAGCCACTGGCGGAAGAATAGTCACTAACAGTGACGACCTAACTCCTAATGACCTAGGTGAGGCAGACCTTGTGGCAGAAAGAAGAGTAGCAGAGG
>QMQZ01000068.1 GCA_003649145.1 Thermoproteota archaeon | reverse complement strand
TACTACTTTACAGGCTTCCCAAGAGGTTACGCTCTGCTCATACCGTCAAGTGGAGAGCCGGTACTCCTAGTTCCAAAATTGGAGTATGAGGAAGCCTCTTCATCTGTAAAGCTTGGATCCGTAGTACCTGTTGAGAGGGGAGTTAAGCTCTCAGAGGCAATTCCACTTGAACTAAGCAAAGTCCTAGAGAGAGGAACTATCGGTATCGAGGAGGACGTGACGTCGATTTCTCTATACAACGCCTTAGCTGACAAATTGAAGAATTTTGAGCTCAAATTTGCATCTAAAATTCCCAGTAGGCTAAGAGCAGTTAAATGTGCTGAAGAAGTTGAGTTGATCAAAAGGGCTTTGAGAATTGCAGAGAGCGGAGTTCAAGCTGCAATCAATGCACTAAAAGATGGAGTTAAAGAAGTTGAGGTTGCTGGTGAAGCTGAATACGCTATGAGAAAGGAAGGTGCTGAGTGGTTTTCCTTCGAAACAATAGTAGCCTCAGGAGTGCGCTCAGCATATCCTCACGGCCAATCCTCCCACAAGCGCCTAAAAAGCGGAGAGCTAGTAGTCATCGACATAGGAGCGAAATATGGAGGGTACTGCTCCGATATTACTAGAACTGGCGTTGTCGACGGTAAGATGAGTGCAGATGCCTTGAAGTTGATGGAGTGCGTTAATGACGCTATAGAGGCAGCACTAGGCAGGATCTCAGCTGGCGTTAAAGCTTCAGATGTGGATGCAGCAGCGAGGAAAGTTATAGTTGATAGAGGGTATGGAGAGTACTTCATTCACGGACTCGGACACGGTGTAGGGTTAAACGTCCACGAAGATCCTCGACTAAGCTCTCAAAGCGAAGACATCCTTCAAGCTGGCAATGTAGTTACCGTTGAGCCTGGAATCTACATACCAGACTTCGGCGGAGTCAGAATCGAGGAAATGGTTCTAGTGAAGGAGGATGGCTATGAACTCTTGAATAGATTAAGCCGGATTATAACTTAATGCTGTGCTTCTAGAAGCACGTTAGCACAACTACAATTTCTTTCTTTAGGGATCTCCGAGATCGATTTTTCGAAAAGATCTATTAGTAGTGGAACGGCTTTTCTCATAATTTCGACGACTTCGCTAGCAGTAATTCTCTCCTGCATTCCTGCAGCATAATTAGTGACTACGCATACCGTTGCATAACAAATGCCAAGCTCTCTAGCTAGGACGACTTCAGGAACACTTGTCATTCCAACTACATCTGCACCTAAGAGTCTGAGCATTCTTATCTCTGCTGGGGTCTCGAACCTCGGCCCTTCAGTGCAAGCGTACACTCCACTATCCCACACTCTTACTGGAAGTCTCCTAGCTACTCTAACTAGGACTTTTCTCAATTCAGGGCAGTATGGCTCGGTCATGTCTACATGGACTACTTTAGGGCCGTCATAGAATGTCAGCGGTCTACTTTTAGTTAAGTCTATGAAGTCGTGCACGATGACGAAGTCTCCAGGCTTTAGACCATCTCTTATTCCTCCAACTGCATTTGAAGCTAATATCCTCTCAACCCCAAGTTGGCTGAGAGCCCAGATATTCCCCCTGTAGTTTACCTTGTGAGGCGGCTTTTCGTGGTGTCTTCCATGTCTGGGTATGAATGCTACTTTTTCTCCTCCTAAAGTGCCTATTGTAATGCTTACTTCTCCATAAGGTGTCTTGATGCGTTTTTCCTCTCCACTTTCAAGAGCTCTTTCTAGGCCTGATCCACCTATAATTGCTATTCTAACTTTACTTTCCACTTTGAGCTGTTCCTCCTTTGCTTCGCCTCTCCTTTATCTTATCTATCAAGGTGAAGGTGACTATTAGGCTGGAGCATATGCCTGTAGTAATTATGAGAGAGTAGATTAGAGTTTCATGACCACTTCCGGGAGTGGTCAATATGTAGGATACATTTTGCAGTACTGGGCGAATTGTGCCGAGAAACATTAATCCAACGAAGTCATGCCATAACTTGGGCTTCTCCCTCAAGTACTTGTCGATCATTCTTCCGGCTAAGAGAATTCCAATTCCCACAAGAAATATGTCGGTTGCTTGACTTAGGAAGAAGCCAGTCATCCTCGGAATGTTCGAAATTAACTCGGGATTAGCCTGCAACTCTGAGATAACTCTGTTTAATCCTTCATAAACTGCCACGCTGCACGCGATTAAAGTTATGAATCCAGTGAAGAATATTATTGGAGATGAAGCCCACCATCTCATTATAATTTTGTCCATTGAAAATCCTCTAATGACGAAAGCCGCTCCAATAACTATCAAAGCACCTAGAGTGGTGTACTGGCCGTAACCAGCGATATTTAGTGCTGCGAGTAAGAGGAAAATTACTCCAGGCACTCCTAGGAACATCTTAGCGTACTGTGGCTCTTCCAATATCCTCCTCAAGTATCGGGCTATTAGGATGTAGGTCTCCTCAACTCCTCTCTGCTGTTGAACGAGCACTCTCTTAACTGACAGTATGGGAATTCTCGACTGTATGACTGGAATTACGACCTCATCTGCTGCTCCATCAGTCACTAGTATAACGCTATCTGCAGGAAATTTCTCTAAAACTTGATTCAACTCTTCAATGATCTTCATATCAGCCTTAAGGCCGCCTTCAGCTAGCCCAGTTACAGTTGCTATTTCACAGTCAACTCCCTCATTTTTCAACTCATCATAAAGCCCAATTGCGGCGAAAATGGCATTTACGTCCGAGTCTTCTGGATCTCTCAACGCGAATTTCGTCGCTACGTTCAAATTTTCATTACGACCGACAATTGGGCTTTTAGCGCCTGTAACTATACCGACATCATCATCTCTGTCAACACAGAGAATTAACACCTTATTCGCTTTTTGTACTTCGCCTTTGCTCATTATCCCTCACTTAACTCAATATAACTATAAAGTTGTCATCACATTTTTATCTACTTCCATCAGCGCTTTAAATTCTTCGAAACTCAGCCTCTCTCCGCGCTTCAGTTTCTCCTTAGCTACTTCAGCTAATCTTATCATTGCCTTTCTCTTTCTTTCCTTCTCGATCTTAAGGAGAATGGCATTGCGCTTAGCCTTAAGGTTGATTAACTCCTTTTGAAGTTCTTGGATCTTCTCGCTAATGGCGCTCAGCTCACTTCTAATTTTACTGGCTTCATCCTTCAAGCTACATACTTGCTGCCACTGCTCCTTCTTCTTGGACAATATCTTCTCTCTTTCTTCCTTCAAATCATT
>QMQZ01000067.1 GCA_003649145.1 Thermoproteota archaeon | reverse complement strand
CTATCAAGGGAGGAGAAATAGTCGTAAAAGACGGAGAACTAGTAAAGTATGGATATGGAAAGACATACTATGTTGAAGCCAAAGTAGAAGATGCATTAATGCAGGAGGTTCTTGGAGAAGTCAAAGAAAAGTTCAATGAGTGGTATACGATAAGCTTTGAAAACTATGAAATTCATGATCATGAGCTAAGACATCCACAGCCAATAAAAGTTGGAGGTGTATAGAATGGAGAAGATTTATGAGGTAATTCTAAAACCCAAAAGAGAATTTCGAGTACCAGTTGAATTAGAAGTAGTCACCCCAAATAATTTTGCTGGAAAATCCATCAACGAAATAATCAGCCAAGTAATCTATGAAGGAAATAGAGAAAGAAAGCTCGGAGAGCTATTTGAAGTTAAAGGAGAAGTGGGAGAATCCCCAGACAATATTAGGATAATCATCGAAAACAGCTGCAATAAGCTGTGGAGAATTGGAGAAGGCATGTCTGCTGGAGAGATAATCGTCAAAGGAGACGTAGGACACTACCTTGGAAAGCACATGGCGGGAGGAAAAATCACAGTCCACGGAAACGCAGGATCGTGGGTAGGAGCAGAAATGGTTGATGGCCTAAGTGAAATCCACGGAAATGCAGGAAACCATGTGGGAGCAAGATTTAGAGGAGAGCCGCAGGGCATGGGAATGAAAGGAGGAAAGATAGTCATCCACGGAAATGCAGGAGTACAAGTAGGCTTGGGAATGATAAAGGGAGCCATAATCATAGACGGAGACTGTCTAGAGTTCCCAGGAATGAAAATGAGAGGTGGAAGCATACTGATAAGAGGAAACTGCCCAGGAAGAGCAGGAGCTGACATGACAGGCGGAAAAATAGTGATCTGCGGAAGAGTGGACTCAATACTACCATCATTCTACATCGAAAGCATAGAAAAAGCCACGAAAGTTAAAGGAGAAAAAATCGAGGGGCCATTCTACATGTTCCTAGGAGACTACTTGGCAAGTAGGAGAGCATATGGAAGATTGTTTGTATCAATACCAAATAACCCCCACCTAAAGAATTACGCTAAACTCTTAGAGGAGGGAGGTGAGTAGAGTGATTAGCGTCAATAAAGAAGCATTAAAGATAGTTGACGAAATGATAAGTAGAAAAGACGAGTTGAATGTAGATGTAATTAAAACTACACCCGGAGCTACAGTAATAGACTGCGGAGTTAAAGCTAAGGGAGGTTTCCTAGCAGGAATATATGCATCCAAAGTATGTCTAGGCGGACTAGCAGAAGTAAATTTAGCCCACAGCATTTACGGAGAAGTAGTGCTCCCAGTCGTAAACGTATACACAGACTACCCAGTAATCGCGTGCATGGCATCCCAGTACGCAGGCTGGAAAATAAGCGTTGAAAATTACTTCGCAATGGGGTCGGGACCAGCTAGAGCACTATCAAAGAAGCCCAAGGCCCTCTACGAAGAAATAGAATATGAAGACACGTCAGATGAGGCAGTAATAGTTCTAGAAGCCTCAAAACTACCGCCAGATGAGGCAATACTGTTAATAGCAGAGAAGTGCAATGTAAAGCCTCAAGACCTCTACATTTTAGTCACACCCACAAACAGCATAGCTGGATCAGTACAAATAAGCGCAAGAATAGTAGAGACGGGAATACACAAACTCCACGAACTGAAATTCGACATAAAGAAGATAATTAGCGGATCAGGCATCTGCCCAATAGCACCAGTACATCCAAACCCCATGAAAATGATGGGCAGAACAAACGACATGATACTATATGGAGGAGAAACAACATACCTAGTAGACGTTGAAGACGAGGAGGAGCTAAAGCAAATAGTAAAGAAAGTACCGTCATCAACTTCGAGAGACTATGGAAGACCATTCTACGACATCTTCAAGAGCTACAACTTCGACTTCTACCAAGTCGACCCAGGACTATTCGCACCAGCAACAATCACACTCACCAACAGGAAGACAGGAGCAACATATAAAAGCGGCTATGTAAACGTCGAAGTAATAAAGAAGTCCATTAAGTTCGAAACACTTTAACCTAACAATGCGAAAATTCAGAGACCGAGACTTCATAGAAAGTAAGGAAGGAATGCTCTTCTGCGTAGTTGGAAACACGCATCCTCAAAACAGAGTAATATCCTACCTAAAATACATACCCTGGAGAGAGGAAAAAGTAGCAAGATTAGGCTGGAGAAAAGAAGGAAAAGAATACGGAAGAATACTTCCACACTACGGTGCATCCGGAGTACAAGCGGTTAAAGATTACCTGCAAAAACAATACCCAGAATACGTATACTACGACCCATACCTGAACATCGAAATAATAGGAGTACCTCTAGATAAAATAAAGAAACACTATAAACCTGAAGAAAGAGCAGAAGAAATAATAAAAAACCCTCAAGACAGCCTCGAACAAATAGCAGCAGAAATAATCCGAGAAATTTCATCCAAAAGCAAAATACCAATAAGCTACCTTGGCATTACAGGCTCAATTCTAGTAAAAATCCACAACCCCCTTTTTTCAGACATAGACCTAATAATTTATGGTCGAAGCAACTCGATAAAAGTTAAACAAGCACTAGCCGAATTACTCGAAAGTAATGTAAATTTCAGAAGATTAAATTCACATGAAATCAAGAAATTTGCAAGTGAGATCTCTAGGATTCACGCATTAACCTTTAAAGAAGCGACAATACTACTTAGAGAAAGGTGGTATGCAGGAATATATAAAAACCGATTTTTCTCACTCCACCCAGTCAAACTGGAAAATGAAGTAAATGAAAAATACGGATCAAAAATCTACAGGTCTAAAGGAATGATTACGGTGAAGTGCACAGTCACAGATGCAAAAGAAGCAATTTTTCTACCATGCAAGTATGTTGTCGGTGAAGTTGAAGTAATAGATGGTCCGAAAGTTAAAGACATAAGAGAAGTTGTCAGCTTTGAGGGACTATACTGCGACGTAGCTAAAGCTGGAGAGAAAATATACGTGAAGGGAAAGCTGGAAGAAGTAATTGACGTTAGTAGTGGGTGTAAGTATCATAGAATTCAAGTTGGATCATTTGAGGCGAGAGGATTAGACTACATAAAGCCGAGCAGATGGCTTAAAACTTAGGAAAGCGAAGGAATTATTGAAAGTATATGTTAATTGGAGTCGTAACTAGAAATCCAAAATCTTGGTGCTCAACTCAATTAGGAGAGGCAATTAAGCGGAAAGGGCACGATGTAATCTATAT
>QMQZ01000066.1 GCA_003649145.1 Thermoproteota archaeon | reverse complement strand
CTTAAAATTAGCAGCAATAGCTGAGAAGAACTCTGAACACCCGCTAGCAAAAGCCATCGTAGAAGAGGCAGTAAATAAGGGATTAACTCTAGAAGACCCTCAAAACTTCATGTCAATTCCAGGCCGTGGAGTAAGGGCAGTATATAATGGAGTGGAACTGCTAGTTGGAAGTCTGAGCTTAATGGCTGATGAAGGTGTAGACTGTGGGAAGGCTGAAGCTAAAGCAGTACAGCTGATGAAACAGGGGAAAACCGTAGTAGTCATCTCAGTTGACAAGCGGGCAATTGGAATTATAGGGCTGATGGATACGCCTAGGCCGGAAGCTAAAACTGCAATTGACGCTCTAAAGGAGATGAAGCTGAAAATAGCAATGATAACTGGAGATAATGAGAGAACTGCTAAAGCCATAGCAGGGCAGCTGGGAATTGACATCGTCCTTGCAAATGTGCCTCCATGGGTAAAGGCTCAGGAGATAAAGAAGCTGCAGCAGGAAGGCCTAATCGTAGGAATGGTGGGGGATGGAGTTAACGACGCGCCGGCACTAACTCAAGCACACATTGGAATTGCGATTGGTAGTGGAACAGACATAGCAATAGAAGCTGGAGACATCATTCTAGTGAGAGACGACCTAAGAGACGTAGTTGCAGCCATACAGCTTAGTCAAAGAGTGGTTAGGCAAATCAAGCAGAATCTAGCTTGGGCATTCTCATACAACATCATACTCATACCCCTAGCCGCGGCAGGACTATTATACCCAGCACTGGCCGGCCTAGCAATGGCACTGAGCTCAGCATCAGTAACTACATGGTCACTACTAATGAAAAGGTACGTGCCGAAAATAAAGAGGCAAAGCAATCCGCGAAAATTATCATGCAGTCAAGCTAACAAATTTAACTGCCCATTACAATAGTCAATATTGGCGATGAAGAGCCTAGGCGTGCTGAACGGTGAAGAAGGATCAACCGTCTGAGCCAAAAATCGATTCGCTCACCTTATATCAAAGGAAAAACAAGTTTTAACCATGACTAAGCTCCCCAAAGAATTCCTCAAGTGGAACTACTATTCGAGGAGAAAGTTGCTGGAAGAATTATTGGAGGGGGAGATTTCAGCCGGCCCAAAGCTCTTCCTAGAATTCACAAGGCACACTCCAATATTATGCACAGCGGCAGTCAACAATCAAGGTGAAATTGAAGTCAATGGGAAAGTAGTTGGAGTAGGCTACGTGCTGAAGAGGGAGTACCTTAATGATGCAATAAGAGAGTTTAAAAAGCACGTAAGCGCTTCAGATGAAGTCTACAGGAAAGTGAAGAATGACCCAGCTCAAGTTAGAAGCTTAAGAGAAAAACACGCCATGAAGGGGGTAAAGCTCCTACTCAAATACATCTACCTAGAAGAACTGGAAGCAGAAAAGCGAGTAGACTTCGAGAAGTTGACAACCATAGAAATGGCGAAAAGGCTGCCCAACTCCTCCAAGCACACGTGGAATATTCTCCAAAGAAGTAGGAAGGCATGCCTAGTATTCTACCAGCCGCCAGCGATCAGCTACGAATTAAGAGGCTACATAACAATCCACACCAACGACGAGTACCATGAATTCGTAAACCTAGTTCACGACGCATACCACTACACGCCTCCAGAGAAGCGAAGCGACCGGCCAGTATACCTATTTCACGTCGATGAAGTTTATGATAACAGCGCCACGCAAGCTGGATTTGGCAGAAAAATAGGTTAAGCTAGGTTAAATGCCTACCGACGTTTTACTCTTAACTCCGCCTGCAAAGTCCTCCTTAATTTGATCGAAGAACTCAGCCATCTTACCATACATGTCGTAAAGCTTCTGACATGGAAATTTAGAGCAGACAGCGCATATCTAAATACCCCTGCCAGCTGCGCAATCTCTAATTCCTCACTTCTCCCTAGACCAGCATCCTCCACACTTAAACTCTTCAGTTCCAACCATGTAATATGGGCACCAACCACAGTAAATTCCACAGGCTCCAACCAATTTTCACTCAACTCAATCATCATTTCACATAACTCAGGCCAACTGCCTTTTAATCCAGTTTTCTATTCCAAGCTCTTTAATCTCCCTCAACCTATCTACGACGTGGGGAGAGAATTCCTCCAATATTTTACATGGAAATTCGCTGTATTCAAAGCAGAAGTCAACATTCTTCTCAATACAGCACTTGCGAACTGGACACTCCTTCCAGCCGCCACCGCCTCTACAGCCGCCAATGCATGGAGTTAATGTTGTTGCCATCCACTTCAAACCCCTAACCAGCTCATCAAAATGAAACCACCAGACCGCTCAGCGAAGCTCCTCACTCCGTATGCTTTTCAACCATCTCCAAAGCCTGCCTAGCAACCTCCCTAATCCTACCAATATAGTAGTCGCATAAGCGGCAGTAAAGGCCACAGTAACTTACGAGCTCAGCTTCATTCTCAAAACTATTCATAAGCAACCTCCAATCTACCTAGCGGATTTCCCACTAATTCAGACCTACGCGGGTAAATGTAGTGAGCACTCCTAGCAACAAAAACAGCATAAAACACACTCGCAATAGCAAATACAATCCAATGAATACTATTCAAACTAGCAACAACTAGTGATAAGATGTACATGACTATGAGCCAGCCCAAATACCTACCCCAACCAACCTCACCAATCAAACTCAAAATTTCAGTCACAGCAAACGCCTTCGCAAAGCTTCCAGTCTTAATCATGTGAATAATGCCCATAGCACCAACAATAAACAGCAAAAATCCAATAACAGTGGCCAAGAGCGAACCCCAAAGAGCAACGCCAATAAAGAACACTTGAAGCGGAAACCTCTGCCAAATCACCATGCCACGACGAAACACTAAAGGAAATAGAGATACCCCCACAATCAAAAGAGGAATAAACGCGTATATCAAAGCGGCAAAAAACACCTTAAGCCCATCAACAAAAGCATCCCAAAAACCAGTCATCCTAGGAGGCTCATCAATAGAATCGCCCAACCTGATAATCCTAGCACAATAACCAACAAACACTAAGTCAACTATGGGAATCAAATTCAAGACGAATAAGATAATCAAATTACCAATATCACGAGTAAGCTTGACAGTAAAATCCCAAGCCCTACTGAGAATGTCATTTAAATCCAAAAAATCCACCCCGATAAAATCAAAACAAGCAACTATTAAACCTTATGAGCACAATATAGTAATAACCACAAAATTATTTACAAATTAATAAGCAAACATATAGG
>QMQZ01000065.1 GCA_003649145.1 Thermoproteota archaeon | reverse complement strand
CTTTTCATTTTTATCTGCGTCTTAGCCTTGGGTTTAATATTTCATCCATCGCATATCCAATGAAAATGAAAGACAATACTAAAAGTAGAATGCAAATCCCTGGAGGCACAACGTACCACCATAGTCCTCCAGCTATAGCTCCATGGCCACTGGCATAGTGGAGAATTAAGCCCCAGCTTATGTGGTGTGGATCTCCAAGACCTAAAAAGCTTAACCCAGCTTCAGAGAGAATTGCACTTGAAATCCCTAAAATCATGTTTGCGAATATTAATGGAAGTACGTTTGGGAAAATGTGTCTGAACATTATTCTAAAGTCACTTGCACCTACAGCTCTAGCAAATTCTACGAATGGCCTTTCCTTTAATGATAGCACTTGTGACCTAACTATTCTTGCAGTTCCAGGCCAAGCAGTTATTGCAATTACAAAAATTATATTATATATGCTAGTTCCGAGCATTGCAGCTAACACAATCATTAAAACCAAGCTTGGAATTACTAAAAATGTATCAGTTATTCGCATTATTACATCATCAATTATTCCACCATAATAACCTGAAATTACTCCCAAAAATCCACCTATGAAAGCGCTGAGAAAGGCTGCAAAAACTCCAATTAAAAGTGAAGTTCTAGTCCCATAGAGTACTAAGCTAAATAGGTCTCTACCGAGCTCATCTGTGCCAAATATGTGCTCCATGCTTGGAGGCGAGAATGGAGGAGCAATAGCGTATTCCCACTCACCATATGGGGCAATGTACGGTGCGAAAATGGTTATGAAAATGAAAATTGATAGTATCCCTAAACCTAGCATTCCAAATTTATTACTTTTGTAGAGCAGCCAGAATCCCTTAATACGCTTTTTCCACAGGTATAGTGATCGCTTTATTCCAATCATGAACGGAAGAGGTTTCACGGAATATTTGTATGTGGTGCCGTTCACGTATGACACCTCAATACCTTATTCTTGGATCTAAATATGCATAAACGATATCTGCGAGGAAGTTTGCAAACAATACTAAGATTGAGGTAATTATGAAAATTCCTTGAAGAAGCGGATAGTCTCTTTCAAAAACCGCGTCGGCAACCAATTTTCCAAGTCCAGCCCAAGAAAATACAGTCTCTGTTAAAGTAGCGCCGCTTACGATGAAAGCTAGCTGCAAAGCTATGATTGTGACCATTGGCAGCATAGCATTTCTCATAGCATGCCTAAATAGAACTTGACGATCACTTAGACCTTTAGCCATAGCTGTAACAATGTAATCTTCTGATAGCACATCTAACAGCGTATTCCTCATTATGAGGAAGTTGCCCCCAATTTGAATTAATGTTAAGCAAATTGCTGGTAAAGTCATATGCCATAGGTAATCGCAAATATATGAGAAAATGTCTGGATGATAAACACCAGCAGTGATGGTACCAGAAACTGGGAAAAGACCCATTCGAACTGCGAATATTAACAGGAGAAGCATTCCAAGCCAGAATACTGGCATTGAATAGAATAAGAGGGAAGATACAATAGATGCTAAATCTATTGGGCTCCCTCTCCTCCAAGCAGCTATACATCCCAAAATTATGCCAATTATAATTGCAAGGACAGTTGAAGACCCTACAAGCATTACAGTATTAAAAAGCCTTATTCCTAAAATAACGTCAATAACAGGCTTTCCATGATAAAATGAAACTCCAAACTCACCCATGAAAAGATTCTTTATGAAAACGAAGTACTGTATGTGCCAAGGAAGATCCAAGCCCAACTTCTTCTTCAAAAGGAGCCTCGTCTCAGGATCTAACTGAGGATTTAATAATAGCATTGCAGTTGGGTCTCCAGGCATGACACGGAATAAGAAGAAACTAATAGTAACCAAGATGAAGAACGTGATAACTAGCTGAATACTTCGCCTAATCAAGTAATCCTTCATTCCCACTTAAGCAGTCCCCCACCTTCTCCTAGTACATTATTACCTCTGATATTTGAATCTAATCTATAAACTTAAAACTGTTGGCAAATAAAAGTAGAAGGGTTTATGCAGGTTTCTTCTTCATGTAAAATGCGATCGCCCCAATAATTACGACTACAACTACGACAGCTATCGGCAGTGCGTATTGCTCCCAGCCTGGTGGGCGAACTTCCTCCTCTGGAGGTGGTGCAGGCGGTTGAGTTCCAGGGACCTCTCTAATTCCATCTCCGTCAACATCGATGTAGCCAGCAGCATCTAGAATTGCATTTGCCTTGTCTAGGTCGAACTCATACTTTGGAACGTCATAGTTGCACCATGCCACGTATCCTGGATGGACGTAAGTGTCAGCTGGAGCGGCCCATCCAAGCATTAACAGGTTAACTATCGTTTCCTTATCAATGGCGTGAGCAATAGCTCTGCGCAGTTTTACATCTGCCAATCGTGGATCTCTCAAGTTGATTCCAATAATGCCTACGTAGGTGTCAGGGTATGGTGCTGGGTTAATATTGGGGTCTTCAACAGCCTCTTTGATTACTGCGTAAGGTAGCGTCCAAGACATCATTTGAGTCTCGTTAACCTTTAGTGACATGTACTGTGCATCTGGGTTGGTTACGACCTTGTAAATGAGTCTGTCAATTCTCGGATAACCAGCCTTGAAGTAGTTCTCGTTCTTAACGAATTCGATGAAGTCTCCTTCAACGCGTCTAACCCACTTGAATGGACCGCAGCCGATCATTGGCGGATCTGTCGTATTCCATGGAAGGTTCTCCCATAGGTGCTTTGGTAGAATGACAGTTGTGCCAAACCTTCTTAAGAACCAGACGAATGGCTCTGACAAGGTGATTCTAATTGTGTAGTCGTCTATTACTTCAGTTGACTCGATGTACTTTACGTCTGAGTACCAGCCTGGAACCTCATTGTTCTTAATGTACCATATTGTGAACTCTATGTCATGTGCCGTCAATGGAGTACCATCGTGCCAGGTGATGTTGTGGTGTATTTCAAATACCCATGTTAAGCCATCTTCAGATCGCTCCCACCTCTTGCACATCCATGGAATAAGCTCTAAGTTCACATCTTCCTTGAAGAGCGTGTCGTATAACACTACGTCTTTCCAGTAGTCCCACCAAGTATCTTGCATCAGGACATTTAGATTGCTTATGTCGTCCATCATTGAAATTGCTACGGTTCCATGCCCTGGGTTACTTCTCGAAGTCATGTTAATTAAAGTCCAGAAGTTCAATACTCCTCCAGGCATGCCTACAACGCCAATCAGCTCAGTCCTGTAGGCTTGCATCCAGTCTCT
>QMQZ01000064.1 GCA_003649145.1 Thermoproteota archaeon | reverse complement strand
GCTTGGATCGAAGAAGCCAGCGGCTTGAGCTAGAATAGCCTTGGGGTTGAAGTCACTAGCATGGCAAGTCTGGACGAAGAGGATGGAGTCTGAGACCTAGCATGCAGCTAATACTAAGTCGGGGTTTGCAGCTTTCAGAGCGTCGACTTCGCTGTCAAGCGAAGTTACAGTTGCTGCGTGGTAGCTTACAACCTTAACTATTTCATATCCAGCAGCTGAGAAGTACTCCTGCCAAGCCTCAGCGGTTTTCGTACCCCACTCAGTGTCCTCGTGAATTATAGCTATCCTCTTAATCAGATTACCGTACTTCTCATTGAGCCAGTTAACGAACTCGACATGCTGAGCTGCAAACATTGCGTCGTGTGGAGTTGTCCTGAAGAACCACTCATACCCTCTAGCAGTGAGGGCTGGTGAAGTTGAATCTGGATTTAAGTGCGGCACATGATAACGCTCACAAACTTCGCTGACAGTCTTCGTCACCGAGCTCTGGTAAGCTCCTAAAATAGCAACAACCTTTTCCTCCGTTATAAGCCTCTCAGCCTCAGCAGCACCAGTCTCAGGCTTACCAGCGCTATCACCGAAAACAACAACAAGCTTTGCTCCACCGAGATTCTTAATGCCACCAGCAGCATTTATCTGCTCAACAGCGAACTCAATGCCTCTCTTCAAGTCAGCACCAGTCTCAGCCAGCTTACCGGACAGTGGAAGTATAACGCCTATCTTAATCTCCTTGACCTCGGTGGGCTTAGGCTGCATCAAGAAGTATGCGGCTACACCAACAATGATTATTATTATCACTGCAGCCGCTATCATTAACATCCTCTTATCAACAGCCTTCTCTCCCATAGCGGCTCACCCAAAATAGCAACTAACAGAAAATTAAGGTTGTCAAACATATATAAGGCTAATCACTATACACACCATGAAAGTCAATGAGTAATCTAAATTTTGAAAAGGAAATTCATTACGTACATCAAATAAGAAGCACAGTAACTTTAGAGCAATATTAATTTTGAAAACAGTTAAACAAACACTAAATATTAAGAATAGAATGTGCCAAGATTAAATGGGGATTAAAATGAGCAACCTACAAGCAGTAGGAAAAGCAATAGAAAGACTTGTAACTGTAGACGTCAGAGGAAGAGGAGTCATAGACTACCTATACGAAGCTGCTAAAAAGCTTTCAGACACCCCACTAATACTCAAAGCAGCAGAAGAAATAAAGGAGGCTGCAACTCCTGAAAGCACTGCGCTCATAATGACTGGATTCAGAATGCCACCACACAACGTACAGGAAACAGATGGACCTCCTGGAGCTGCATCAATAGCTAGAGCACTAAGCCTAGCTCTTGAAGTTAAACCTATAATGCTAATTGAGCCAGTAGACAAGTCGTTGAGGATCTTAGAGGCAGCAGCTTCAGGCTACAGCTTAAACGTCGTAAGCTTAGAAAGGCTCCTTAAGGAAAACTTGAAAGCTTCAACAAGCATCTTGAGCTTCACAATGAAAGAGGAAGAGGCGCGCGAAAAAGCCAAGGAATTACTCGACGAAATAAAGCCATCTGTAGTAATAGCAATTGAGAAAGCTGGAAGAAACTTCAAAAGGGAGTACCACACGATGGGCGGCCTAAACATAACTGGAACTCACAGCAAAGTTGAAGCTATCATTGAAGAAGCGCGCAATAGAGGCATATTAACAGTAGCAATTGGAGATGGCGGAAATGAAGTTGGAATGGGCTTGATAGCAGACACTGTGAGAAGACACGTCCCATACGGCGAAGTCTGCAGGTGCCCCTGCAAAGGAGGAATAGCCGCGGAATCCAAAGTAGACGTCCTAGCTGTAGCCTCAATATCAAATTGGGGTGGCTATGGGCTAGCAGCAATGCTAGCAATACTAACTGGTAGGAAAACAGCTATGCACAACCAAGAAGACGAGAAGAGAGAGCTTAATTTAATTGCAAGAGAAGGAGCGCTTGATAGCGTTTCATACTTAACCGAGCCATCAGTAGACGGAGTAAGCTTATCAAGCCACTTAGCAGTAGTCTCAATACTCAAAGAAATGGTAAATAAAAGAACAAAGTGACTTGAGTTTAAAGCTTTACATACTTCCTCATGTCTTCAGGCGTAGCTGATGGAATGGTGACGTCCTTCATCGTAATTAGACCTGGCGGTGCAGTTAACACCTTCGGTATCATGTTTATAACCATGCCTACAGTGCCCCAGTCTCCATGCACGCATGGAGATATCTTCTCGTGAATTGGAGGCACTCCATCAATGTCTATTGAGTCATACTCTTCAGGTGCGCCGACATAAGCCCTAAAGTCCAAGACTATCACTTCTTTACCATCCTTAATTCCCCTTGCAATCTGCTTCAAACCTGCAGCTTGACCTGGCTTCACGTCGACATAGTCAGTTTTCACAGGCTTCTCAGCGATCACCGGCTCTACTGGCTCAACTACGATCTTGTCAAGCTCCCAGCCAAGAGCTGCAGCTATCAGTGAAATGCTCTGCTCCAAACCTACGTGACCAGTGATCTCCTTATTCTCAATCTTCTTCCTAAACTCTTCAACTGTCAGTCCAGCGCCAATCTTCTTCTGGAATGGACCTCTCCTAGTGGATGCGTTGATAACTCTAGTTATGGTGATCTTCTCAAGCTTCACGCATGGAGCAGTCAGGGTTATCGCCAGCGTATCCATTAGGAAGCCAGGGTTAATTCCAGTGCCGAGAACTGTGCATCCATGCTTCTTAGCCAGCTCATCAAGCTCCTTAGCCTTCTTGACGTCAACATAATATGGATACGAAAGCTCTTCACAAGTCGAAACGACGTTCACGCCATGCTTAATAATGCCAACCAGCTGGTCGAATACGTCTTTCAAGTACGACCTCGTCATGTGAACCACAACATGCGGCTTAGTCTCCGACAACACCTTGTCTGGGTCATTTGAAACTACAACACCAAGCTTCTTATCTAGCCCTAAAACCTCACCTAAGTCCTTACCAACCTTGTTGGGATCGACGTCTATTGCACCCACAATTTCAATGCCCTTCTTCTCTAGTAGAGTTTTTGCTACAAGTCGCCCTATAGCACCAACACCATAAATGACAACCCTTATTTTCTCCACAATACCACCCTCTAGTAAAAGGTCATATGGAATTTGTATATGAGTAGTGTATAAAAGCCTAACGAACAGCCCACCCTAAGAGTTAAAACTTTACTTATGGTAAATCTAATTCGCACTTTGAAAAGTAAATGCGCAAACAATGATTAGTGGCGGGCCCGGTGGGATTCGAACCCACGACCAACGGCTTAGGAGGCCGCTGCTC
>QMQZ01000063.1 GCA_003649145.1 Thermoproteota archaeon | reverse complement strand
TGTCTAAATTGTATGTAAATTAAATTATGTTCTCGAATGTGAGTAGCGTAAGTGTTGCCGGCCGTTTAGTTATGCTTCCAACTCTTGCTCCAATTATTAAATTAACTCCCT
Source organism: Thermoproteota archaeon (assembly GCA_003649145.1). The sequence continues at coordinate 3,232 of QMQZ01000063.1, read as the reverse complement.
TCTCCCCTGCAATGTCAACTAATCGCTGCGTTATTATTCCATCAAACACTATCGCATGGGCATTCTCAGTTTGTTGTAGTTGCTCCGCTAGATCTCTAACAGAGATTTCTTTAATTTCTGTCCACTTTTTATCGTATATTACTGCCTTTAATGTCCCTATGATTTCCTTAGCTTTTCTCACTACATGCTCTGGAACGTGTGGTACGAGTGCAACCCTAGCTTTTGGTTTAACCCTTTCTAATTGTGCTCGATACTGATCTGCTGGAGTTAAGTTCGATAGGCATTTGGCAATTTCTTTTGCGGTTAATTCTTCTACCTCCTTTCCAGGTGGAGCGCGAGCAATATAATCAATGTCTGCCACTTGGAGTAGCTCCTTTAGTATTAGCTCACCTGCTCTATCTCCGTCCACAAATGCTATTGTTGTCTTCTTCTTGCTGAGCTCTATTATTGTCTTTGGTATCGAGGTCCCTTCAATTGCTATGGCATTTCTATACCCGTGCTTTAGCAAGTTTATTACGTCAGCTCTGCCCTCCACTATAACTATCGTATCTTCATAAGGAACGTCCGGCCCTGCAGGTAATTTTTCCTCTCCAAACTTTATGATTTCTGCAGCTCTAATTTCACGTAGCAGTTTTTCGATGATCTCTTTGGTTTCCGGGATCTTCTCCTGCTCCCACTTTAGCAGTATTTCTTTTGCGCGCTCAACTACCCACTTCCTCTTCTCTTCTCTTAAGTCTTCAATGTCTCTGAGCGTGAACTTCGCAGAGCATGGTCCTACTTTATCTATTGTTTCAATAGCTGCTGCAATTAGTGCAGTTTCAACTCTACCTAAACTTGATGGTATTATCACTGTTCCTGAAGTTTTCCCTCCCTTCGTTTCTAGGTGAACTTGTATCCTCCCGATTCTTCCAGTTCTCTGGAGCTCTCTGAGGTCCAGCTCGTCACCTAGTAACCCCTCAGTTTGACCAAATATGGCGCCGATGACGTCCGGCTTTTCAACTATGCCCTCCACTTCAAAGTGGACGCAGATGTTATATTTTGCTGTTACAGCTGCACCGCCCATTTCACTTCCTCCAATCATTTGCTCCGCTTAATTCACCTCATCTTTATGGTAATTTTCTTATCTAAGTCTTTCTAAGTGGTCGTGGTAGGCTTAAGCTTAAATTAGTACGGGCTATGTGCAAAAATTTTATGTTCCATTTTATCATGAGGCTTATTGGCATAGGCTTGCCCCGGTAGCTCAGCCCGGCAGAGCGGCGGAGCCTTTGGCGCCGATCCTCGTAAGCCGTTGGTCGCGGGTTCGAATCCCGCCCGGGGCTCCACTTCACCTTGCTTAATACTCGATATTGAATTTGTTTCACTATTGAAAAATCCGTCGGTAATGTTCGTTTATTGCCTTGGGGCGAGCTCTTTAACGCCATCCACATATCCTATGTATGCGATGTCAGTAACACCTGTAAATATACCAACTTCTACGACTCCAGGTATTCTCTTAATTTCTCTCTCAAGTATTTCAGGAGCATCAACTGGTTTTACATGTAAGTCGGCTATGAGATTGCCATTATCTGTTATTACCGGTCCAACCTTCCCAACTTTAGCCATGCGTATTTCGACTTTGCCATATTTCTTGAGGTGACTGACAGTCCACCTCCAAGCAAAAGGTAATATCTCCACTGGGATGGACCTTTTCTCTCCCAGCCTATTTACGAGTTTTGTGTAATCTGCAATTACAATGTACTTCTTAGCCATGTAGGCTATTATCTTCTCTCTCAGTAAGGCTGCACCACCACCTTTAATTAGATTCAATTTTGGATCTATTTCATCAGCGCCATCAATAGCAACGTCCACTATTTCAACATCATTCGGCATTTTAACTTCTAACCCATTTTCATATGCTAATAGAAGAACCTGATATGATGAGGGAATTACTTGAATTTTTAAACTCCTACGCCTTACCTCTTTTGCGAGTTCATTTATGAAAATTTCAACGGTTGAACCAGAGCCAAGCCCTACAACTTGACCTGATGATACGTGTTTCAAAGCGGCTCTAGCAGCCATCAGCTTAGCCTTCTCAATGCTCATCTATTCCACCTCAAATGTAATATAGCCTCTAGATTGCTAATAGCCTGTTCGGAGGTTTTCTTTTGTCACATTAGAAAATCAAATTCATTCAACGCATAAAATTGGATTGTGTAGGTGTTGGTGGGGCCGGTGGGACTTGAACCCACGACCAACGGGTTGCTCCCGCGCTCCAGAGCTCTATCATCCCTCAAGGTCAACTCTATCCTATACGCTCTGGAGCCCGCCGCTCTACCTTGCTGAGCTACGGCGTACTGCCCCTCAATGAGGGGTCCCAGCCCATTCGGCCCCGTACCAAAATTTGTCTAGAAAGTGATAAGCTTTTCTTCTACTTAGCCTTTAAATCGCGTTTTTCTCATTAAAATGGCGGGTTAATGCGGGATGCAAAAGTGCGAGTCAATTTAAGTTATCAGCTAAAATTAACGCTTTTCTTCAACAAGGAACCGTTAAAAAGCTCTATAGCCAAGAATATTAGCAGTGATACGTGAGGGTTAGCTGTATGTCTCGTGTGGTGACCTCATGAAACCAAAGTATCACCGCGTTGCAGTTGGGGGCACCTTCGACATCCTTCATGAAGGACATAAGCTCCTGCTGAAGAAGTGCTTTGAAGTTGGGGGAGAAGTTGTTATAGGTATCACGAGTGATAAGCTTGCTAGATTCAAGGCCCATTATGTCCCTCCGCTAAAAGATAGGATAAAGACCTTGCAGAATTTTTTACAAAGTATTGGAGTTAGCGATAGGGCTCAGATCGTGGTCCTCGAAGACCCCTATGGGCCAACGATAAGCGATAAAGATATTTCTGCCATTGTCGTTAGTGAAGAAACCCTGCCCAGGGCTTTGGAGATAAATCGAATTAGGAGAAGCCGAGGGCTGCCGCCCCTAGATGTCATTGTTGTTTCTCTAGTTAAAGACAGTGATTTACGTCCTCTATCTGCGGCAAAAATTAGACGTGGAGAACATGCTTGGAGAAGTTTTATCAGCGACTAATATGGTAAATCCTGTTTACTTGAGAGCTTTAGCTCATAGATTTCAAATATAATAGTCTATCTAATGGCGTTAGTCTACACAGCTATTAAAACAGTCGTTTTAAACACTTTGTTTACTTGTCAAATTAGAGGTCATAGCCTTATTTATTATTAATTTTGTACTTTAC
>QMQZ01000062.1 GCA_003649145.1 Thermoproteota archaeon | reverse complement strand
CGTTTTACCTATGGTAGAAGGGTGGGGAAGCTGTACCCCGCACGCGATCACCCAATTTCATTGGGAGGGGGTAAGCCTCTCTCTTTGGGCACTCTCGACGGCGGGATCTAGCTTCCCCACCCTTAAGGGGCTCTGCCTGTCCCACGCCTGGGTGCCCCTAAGGGTCATCGACGGATTCTCCTTCTCCCCTAGGTCCGTCTAGCGTGGCATGAGGCAGAGCCCCTCTACAGTTTTATCGAGCGTAGAATTAAAGCTATCTATGAGTTTTCCATGCAATTAAAGTGCTGTAGTGCTGGTGCTCAAAATGGAAGTTCACCACGTCAATAAGCTGGAATTATTCAAAATTGATTGGAGTAGCAATATCCCCCTAATTGGTTGTATTGCTTTCGGCGTAATAGATAGAGGAACGAACATTTTACAAATTCGCCCCATTTCAACTTGCCCTCTTTCTTGCATTTTCTGCTCAACTGATGCGGGTCCTAAATCAAAGTGGCGGCGGACGGAGTACATTGTTGAATTGGACTACCTAATTCACGTGGTTAAGGACATTGTGGCTTTTAAGGGTGGAAGGCGCATAGAAGCACACATCGACACTGTTGGTGATCCAACCACCTATCCTCACCTCGTAGATTTAGTATGTAAACTTTCGGATATTCCTGGGGTCGAAGTCATATCCATGCAAACGCATGGTGTTTTACTTACTGAGCGCATGATTGATGAGCTTGCTGATGCAGGTTTATCTAGAATAAATCTGTCAATTGATGCTCTTGACGAGTCCCTCGCAAAATACATTGCTGGAGTCAATTTCTACGACATTAACCACATAGTCGGCATTGCAGAATACATTTCACAATCTAAGATTGACCTATTAATAGCTCCAGTCTGGATTCCCAAAATCAATGACGACGAAATCCCCAAAATCATAGAGTTTGCAAAGAAAATTGGCGCTGGGAAGATATGGCCACCGCTAGGAGTACAGAAGTATGAAGTTCACAAGTTTGGACGTAAGCCCCCTGGAGTCAGGCCCATTTCATGGTACAAGTTCTATAAAACGCTAAGAATTTGGGAGAAGGAGTTCAACGTAAAACTTGTGCTTAAGCCTGAGGATTTCAACATAGTTAAATTGCCAATGCTGCCACGCCCATTTAAGCGCTTCGAAAAAGTTAAAGTCACCATTGTAGGTCCAGGCTGGCTTAAGGGGGAAAAGCTAGCCATTGCTAAGGGGAGAGTGATAACTCTCGTAAATGCTGACGACCTCCCAATTGGAACTAAAGTTTATGCACGCATACTCAGGACTAAACATAACATTTACATTGCAAGGGTTGAATAGGTGGTCTAAATGTCGCAACTACTACTAACGACGTGCCCAGGATTAGAAGACATTGCTCTTGAAGAGGTCCGCAGACTACTTACCGTCGTAGAGGCTAAAATCAAGCCCTTAGGCGTCCAAGGTAGATTAATCGTAAAGTGCGGTGAAAGTGAAGATTATGCATCATCTTTGCTTAATATGAAGTCTAGGCTAATTCACCGCGTCTCCATACTGCTCTCAGTAAATAAGATTTCAAGAAAGATTTGTGGACTAGATGACATATACCGCTGCACATTGAAATCTGGCATCGAAGAGTACATTGGCCCACATGTCAGCTTTGCTGTTAGAGCTGAAAGACTAGGCTCTCATGAGTACACCTCCATGGATATTGCCTGGGTCGCTGGAAAAGCAATAAAGGACCTCTATTCGCGAGTAGGCCCATCTCCACCAGTAAATCTCGACTATCCTGCAGTAATTGTTCGAGTGGACGTTATAGGTGAAACGTGCTTCATAAGTATCTGCACTACTGGAGATCAATCACTTCACAGACGCGGCTACAGGGTCTACGACCACCCGGCAGCACTTAAGCCTACCATTGCTTACGCGATGGCTATGATGTCCCAAGTATCGGAGAATTCAGTTGTAGTTGATCCAATGTGTGGAGGTGGTACGATACCCATCGAGTGCTGCTTTCTCGGCTTTCAGTGCAAAATCTACGGAATGGACATCTCCCCAAAACATGTGCAAGGCGCCAAGCTAAATGCACTAGCAGCCGGCGTACATGATAAAATATCCTTTAGGGTAGGGAATGCAAGGCGAATAGACGAGGAATTAAACATTGACATTGATAGGATAATTTCAAACCTCCCCTACGGTATAAGAGCTGGCAGGCGGTCAATAATTAAGCCACTATACCGGGACTTCCTATCCTCTGCTAGAAAAACCCTGAAAGACGATGGTCTAATAACTATCCTAACAACTGAACTACGATTAATAAAGCGCCTAGCTAACGACCTAAACTACGCAGTCAAAGGATATAGGCGTGTATTTCACGGAAATTTACACCCCTTCATAGTTATGCTACAGAAAAGCTAGTTACACCACTCAGCAATCCTTAAATTATTGTTTTACTTAATCACTAGCCGAGTGGATAGGTCATGCCTCTAAGACCAGGACGATGCTATAGACACATAAGTGGACCACCATATACTAGACGAGAGTATATAAGTGGAGTTCCCCCTCCAAAAATCGCAAGATTTGACATGGGCAATCCTAAAGGAGACTTCCCAATAATAGTGAAGTTAGTCTCTAAGGAAATCGGGCAAATAAGACATAACGCACTTGAAGCTGCACGTGTATCCGCTAACAAAATTATGGAAAAAATTGGACGCGCAAACTATCACCTAAAAATCAAAGTTTACCCACACCACGTCCTAAGAGAAAACAAAATGATGGCTTTCGCGGGTGCAGACCGACTTCAAGATGGAATGAGACTTGCATTTGGAAAACCAATCGGAACTGCAGCAAGAGTACGCCCACGGCAAATAATAATTCAAATACGAAAAAAACCCGAGCACCTCGAGCGAGCAAAAAGAGCACTCAAAGTTGCAGCATCAAAAATCTCGGTGCCAACAAGAATTATAATTGAATCTCTTCAAGAAGTCGAGCAAGCTGCATAAGCAATATTTATGATGTATTTCGTTTAACTGCCAATAAGCCAAATTTATATAATTCATTCTGCACGTAGCATAATATAGAGCCGGGGTAGCCAAGTGGTTAGGCGGCGGACTGCAGATCCGCTTTACAGGGGTTCAAATCCCCTCCCCGGCTTTACTTTTCAAAATGAGTATGAAGGAATAAGGTTCTAGATTCTTCTATTATGCTCATAGTGAGTATTGCTTATTTAGAAGAGTAACAGTTTTTGGTGGTGCCGGGGGCGGGCTTCGAACCCGCGGAAACCGGATTTCACCTACCATCTGGTCCCCTTAATGCTTAGATTATGAGTCCGGCGCCCTCGACCAGGCTAGGCGACCCCGGCCCAAGAAAAGCTTGTAT
>QMQZ01000061.1 GCA_003649145.1 Thermoproteota archaeon | reverse complement strand
CCCTAAGAGAAGGTGCAAAGCTAGCCCAAACTCACAAGCGAAGAAATTAACTCCTCAACGCCTAGAAAGTACTTAGCGTAAACTGCAACGATAAACATTAAAACAATCAGAGCCAGAAATGCGTAATCTCTTTGTTTAAACTTTAACTCCCTCAAACTCGTCCTTTTAGGAGAAGCTCCAAAAGCCCTTGACTCCATAGCCTCAGCAACCTTAATCGATTTCCTAATAGCCCCAACTATCAAAGGCACCAGGATTGGAATGTAATTTCTCAACCTCCTTATGAAGTTGCCCTTATCTAGCTCAAGCCCCCTAGACCTCTGAGCATCCATTATCAACTGAGCCTCCCTAGCCAGAGTAGGCACGAAGCGCAGAGCCATAGTGAAGGTCAATGCAAATTCGTATGGAACCTTAAGCTTGACCAGAGCTTCAGCAAAATCTTCAGGATAAGTTGTTAGGAAGAATATTGAGAAGCATGAAATCATGAGAAGGAGCCTAATGCTCATGGCAAGAGCTCTCTCAAAGCCCAAAGTAATGAAATTAACAGCAAAGACTATTCCAACTAATATCAACGAGCCCTGAACGCTCTTAGCAAATTTCCTAAAAGCCTTAGCCACGTAAAACAGCGGCAAAGTCGATATCAAAATGATAAGGAGAGTTATCGAGTGAGTGAAGATCATGGCTAAGGCGAAGACTATAATCGAGTAAGCCAACTTAACCCGAGGATCTAATTTATGTATTAACGTCTCTCCACGTTTAAACTCGAAGCCCTCGAGGATCTTCATCTGCCTCTAACCCCCAAAACCCTCAATATAGCATCTCTAGCCTCTGAAACCCACATCAAGTCTCTAGGAACACTGAAGTCCGACAGCTCCCAAGCTACTTGAGTTATCTGAGGAGGAGTCAGCCTAGCCTTCTTAAGCAATTCAGGGCTAGTCAGAATCCTTCGCGTATTCCCATCAGCAATAACTCTACCCTCCGACATCAGCACTACTCTCGGAAAGTTTTCAGCCACAAACTCCACGTCGTGAGTAACTACGATGATCGTCTTAAGCTGAGACCTCAAAAGCTTAATTAGCTGAGCAAGCCTCTCCTTCTGAGCATAGTCCTGCCCAACAGTAGGCTCATCGAACACGATAACGTCCGGGTCATAGCTCAAAATCGATGCAATCGCCACCCTCTTGCGCTCACCACCACTAAGCGCGAAGGGAGACTGATCCCTAAGCTCCCACAAATCCAACAGTTTGAGAGCCCACTTAACTCTCCTCTCAATAACTTCCTTCGGAAAGCCGAAATTCTTCAATGCAAACGCAACTTCATCCTCAACCGTCTCAGCAAAAAGCTGGTGGTCAGGATTTTGAAAAACTAATCCAACTCTTCTAGAAAGCTCAGCTACAGATGCATTTCTAGTGTCAACCCCAAAAACCTTCACATAACCCTTATCTGGCTTAAGAAGGCCATTAAAGTGCTTAATCAAGGTGGTCTTCCCAGCACCATTCTCACCCATAATAGCCACAACTTCTCCAGGCTGAATTTTAAGAGAAACACCGCGGAGAGCAACCACTTCATCATAGCTATACCAGACGTCATGAACTTCGATCACTTCGCATAACCTCCAAAATGGCTTTACGGACTTCACTAGGAGAGAGTGGAATGAATTTAAAGTCAACACCGTACTTCCTCAACTCATTGTAAAGCTTAACAACTTTCGGGACTCCTATACCAATAGCCTCCACAACCTGTTTGGATAGAACCTCTCTCGGCGCTCCGTCAAGAATAACCTCACCCTTATCCATCACTATGACTCTATCTGCAGAAGGAGCAACAGCTTCAAGCCTATGCTCAACAAGCACTATCGTTACACCCAACCTATTTTTAAGATCTGAGAGCAAGCTAAGCACGTGAAGAGCACTCTCAGGGTCCAAGTTCGCAGTAGGCTCATCCAAAACTAAAATTTTAGGCTTCATAGATAGGCAAGCAGCAATAGCTACCTTCTGCTGCTCCCCACCCGAGAGCTCATGGGGAGACCGATCTCTCAAGTGAGCAATGCCAACCAAGTTTAAAGCTTCTTCAACTCTAGCGCGAACCTCCCCTCTCGGCAAACCTAAATTTTCAGGTCCAAAAGCTACTTCCCTCTCGACAGTGAGTAGAAATAGTTGAGACTCAGGATCTTGAAAAACCATACCAACTATCTGTGCTAACTTACTTGTCGGAGTGCTCTTAACAGACATGCCGCTGACGTAAACCTCGCCTTCAAGCTCTCCACCATAAAAATGAGGTATCAAGCCATTCAAGCACCTACACAAAGTAGTTTTTCCACATCCACTCGGCCCAGTTATAACTACGTACTCTCCAGGCTCAATAACTAAGTCTACATTCCTGATCGCAGGCTTATTCGACCCAGGATACGTATAGGTGACTCTTCTCAACTCAATGATAGGCACTTCAAGTCCTCCCAGCCAATCTCAAAGCTGCAAAACCAATTCAACTCAGCTTTTCAATCAGTAGTTTAACGCAAATCTCAAGCGCCTCCTCAGGGTTACCTACGCCATTAGCTCCAGCTGCAGTAGCATGCCCACCGCCAGCGCCTCCAATCATTTTCCCGATAATCTCCATCAAGTCCTTTCCAAGATGTATGCCCGTCTCACTATAAAAGTTGCCTCTAGCCCTAGCACTAATCCTCAAAGAACTATCATCTCCTCCAGCTACAAAAGCAACGTCAGCCCCCAAGTCTATTAGAGCTCTAGCAGCAGAAGCTTCAAATGAACCCACATGAGAAGTAGCGATGACCCAATCGCCTACCCTGTAGATTTTAACTCTTTGTGCAGCCTTCAACCTAGCTATCCTCTCCGAGATGTCCATTGGAACGTGAAGAACGCTGAGAGCTTTAGAGTAATCTGCACCAGCATCAATAAGGTGAGCAGCAGCCCTGAGTGTGCTTGACCTCGCATTAATAAACCTCCTAGAGTCGTAGAGCATTCCCACAAGCAAAGCCAAAGCTGAAAACTCTTCAAGCCTCATCGACAAGTCGCAGTAAATCGAGTAGACTATCTCAGCCGTTGAAGACGCACTATCATCAACTATAAGCAGTGAAGCTCTAGCAGAAACTTCTGGGTGAGGAGCATGGTGGTCAACTACGACTAAAGGCGCAGAAGAGCCTTGAACTTTAGATGCCAAATCGCCTAACTGCGCAAAGGAGCAGGTGTCTACCATTATGAGGAAGTCAGCCGACTCAAAATCATCATAAACTTCAAAGTCTGGCAGTGATTCGATCAGCCTCTTCGAAAGTGAGCTGACACTTTCAGGAGCCACTACGCTTAGACCAGCATCCGGTAGCAGCCTTGAGAGCAATTTTGAAAGAGCATATG
>QMQZ01000060.1 GCA_003649145.1 Thermoproteota archaeon | reverse complement strand
TTCAGGTGCACCTTAAGCCTCTTCAATTCTCAACCCCCAAGCACTAAGTTAGTTGAGATAAAATATTTTTATCTGGACTTCAGCTGTAGAGACGATGAAAGCCATAGAGTTTCACTTAAGCAGGAGTAGCATGCTCTTCGGCGGATTTGAAGCAAATTTAAAAGAAGCTGAATTCGTAGTCTTTGGAGTTCCATTCGACGCAACGTCTTCCTATAGGCCAGGATCGAGATTTGCACCCTCAACCATTAGAAATGCAGCCTTGAACATCGAGACCTTCAGCTTAAGAACTAAGCTTGACGCATCAGAACTAAAAATACATGATGCTGGAGACTTAACCAACACACCAAGCGTATCAAGCACAATTCGAGGAGTAACTGAGGTAGTCAGGGAGATATTAAGTTTAGGAAAAGTTCCAGTAGTGTTGGGCGGAGAGCACACATTAACCTTCGGTGCTGTAGAAGCCATTGAAGGTAATAGAGGAGTAATAATCTTCGACGCCCACTTAGACTTAAGAGATCAATACCCAATTGGCATCAAGTGGAGCCACGCAACCGTAACTCGAAGAATAGTCGAGTCCATTGGAAGTAGAAATGTAGTATGCGTGGGCACAAGAGCCTTCTGCAAAGAGGAGTACGAGTACGCAAATGAGAACAAATTAATTTACATCACATCACACGAGGTAGTAGAAGAGGGAGCAAGAAAAACTGGAAGCAAACTGAATAGAATAATAGATGAACTGGGGCTTGAAAAAATCTGGCTCTCAATAGACTTAGACGTACTAGACCCATCAGCAGCACCAGGGGTTGCAAACCCAGAACCAGAAGGATTAACCGTTAAGCAGTTACTTGACATAATTAGCGAAGTAGTAAGCATAAAGGTGGTAGGCTTCGACATAGTTGAAGCCGCGCCAGGCTACGATAGAGGTATAACAGCAATCCAAGCCGCAAAAATAGCATTAGAGACATGTTGCTTAATACACAAAGCTAGACTTTCAACCTCTTAACAATTGGAGGCCTAACCTTATAGAAGATCCGATAGTTACATTGCGGGCAGCGCATCCCAGGAATAGACTCAAATTCCCTCAAGTCGGTGATCTCATATCCACACCTGCCGCACTTGTACGGCATCTACATCACCCCAATAAAACTACAGAAGGTCCAATATATCTCTGACGTTAATGCAAGTAAAGGCTTATAAGAGGTAAGTATTAGTAATTTTCACTGGAGCTTGAGAGATATATGCCCACGAGCGACATATGCCCAATTTGCGGGCTTCCAAAAGACCTGTGTGTTTGTCAGTCAATAGCAAGAGAGCAACAGAGGATAAAAGTCAAAGTTGAAAAGAGAAAGTGGGGTAGAGAAGTCACAATAATAGATGGCATTATGGACAAGGACGTAGACCTCTACGAAATTGCAGCAGTCCTAAAAAGTAAGCTCGCCTGCGGTGGAACGGCTAAAAACGGCAGAATTGAACTTCAAGGAAATCACAAGGCAAGAGTAAAGGAGTTACTAGTCGAACTTGGATTTCCAGCGGAAAATATAGATGTAGAATAGATGTAGAGGATATCCAGCGTCAAGACGAGCGAACTGTAAATAATATAGTTTACATGCTAGACCGTGGAGATTCTCCAGGCAAGTAAATGCTATGAGGCTTCATCTCCTCAGCACCTAGAGGAGAGAGCCAGGCAACTCTAGCCTTCTCCCAGAGCTCAGGTATAGTTTTACAGCCTGCATAGCCCATTGCAGCTTTAAGTCCAGCCACCAGTTCAGCAACGACGCTTGCTACATCTCCCCTATAAGGAACCCACCCTTCAACGCCTTCAGCTATATCCTTTGAAGGGACAGCATACCTGTCCAACGCGTAGCGCTTAGCCCTCGCAGACCTACTAGCCATACCCCTATACTGCTTGTAATACCTGCCGCCGATAGCTACTAGAGTTCCAGGAGCCTCTTTACAGCCAGCAAAAAGATTTCCCATCATTGCAGCCCAGGCGCCAAGCGCTAATGCCAAAGCGATGTCTCCAGAAGATCTTATGCCGCCATCTGCAATTATTGGAAGCCTAACGCCATAATCCTCAAGAGCGTCAGCTACTTGAACAGTAGCGAAAAGTGTTGGTGATCCAGCCTTGGTAACCTCATAAGTGGAGCATATTGAGCCCGATGCAATTCCAACTCTTAATCCTGCCACCCCTTCAATTCCAGTTATTACGTCAACAGCAGCTTCATACGTCCCAATATTGCCTACAACCACATCTGCACTAACGCTTTTAATGAGCTTCTTCGTTGCGCGAATAGCATTCTCATTGTGGAAGTGAGCTACATCTATAACTAGAATGTCAACATACTTGTCGAGAGCTTGAGCTCTCTCCAAGTCGAAGGGAGAGACTGCAGCCGCGCAGAGGAGCTGACCCTCCTCATTTCTAGCTGCATTAGGAAACTTCTCCCTAGCCCTAATGTCCTTGAAAGTTATTAAGCCAACCAGCCTTCCATCCTTGTCAACAACTGGGAGCTTTTCAATCCTATACTTGTGAAGGAGCTTCTTAGCCTCTTCAATAGTTATTGAAGGCGAGGCGGTCACAACCTCCCTAGTCATAACCTCTCTAATCTTCAGCTTCGGATCAGCAAATCTAACATCTCTACCAGTAAGTATTCCAACGAGCTTGCCATCCTTAACTACAGGGAAGCCAGATATCGAGAAGCGGCGCATAAGTTCAAGTGCTCTTCCAACCTCATCGTCTGGACTCACAGTTATGACATCCCTTATGATGAAAGACTCAGCTCTCCTAACCTGCCTAGCCATCTCAACCTGCTCTTCAATACTACAATTCCTGTGCAGAACACCTAGACCTCCAAGCCGCGCTAAAGCAATCGCCATCTCACTTTCCGTCACAGTATCCATAGGGGAAGAAACAAATGGAATATTCAAATCATAATTTACAGTAACTTTAGTCCTCAAGTCAACTTCCCTAGGCTCAAAATACGCCTTTCCAGGAAGTATGATTAGATCTCTAAATGTAAATACTACAAGTGCATCCTTAATCTTACTGCTAAATCGCAACGTGCAACACCCTAATTTTTTAAAGTAGGAATAGCATTTCCGCTTATTAAGATAGTGGTTCTAGCGCTCCATGGGGGCGTCAACTTTGGAGGTTACTATGCCATTTAACGTCATGAAAGAGAGCATAACAATCAAGCTACCCGAAAATCCGCACATACGAGTAATTAAGCCTAAACCAGTTGAAACGAAGAACGTGAAAAGCGAAGTTAAGAAGGCACTGAGAAGCAGCTACATAAAAAAGCTGATGGACAAGATAAGAAACGGCACCAAAGTAGCAGTACTAATAGATGACCACACGCGCCCAACGCCAACAAGAGAAG
>QMQZ01000059.1 GCA_003649145.1 Thermoproteota archaeon | reverse complement strand
TTTCTAGTTATGCCTCCATTGATGAAGTTCTTGAAGAATAAAGGAATTATAGGCATCGATGTTCACAAGCCAGATAAGCCTGAAGTTCCTGAGATGGGTGGTATTGGAATAGTTTTGGGCTTGTTTGTTGGAGTTCTCGCCTTAATTCATGTTGGTGACTATGCGAAGTATTTGGCTTTTCTTACTACGGTTGCTGTTACAGCGTTGATTGGCTTGGTTGATGACTTGTATACGCTTAGGGCTAAGGTTAAGACTGGGCTTACAGTTTTGGCTTTCACTCCGCTTGTGCTGTTTGCTCTTCTTTTTCCTAGTCAGATTGTGCTTGGTAGGCCTGAGCTGCCTTTTATTGGTAGATTGAGGTTGACTATTGTGTATTGGCTTTTGCTTCCGTTTGCTATTGCTGTTCCTGCTAATGCTGTTAATATGATGGATACTTATAATGGGGTTATGTCTGGCTCTTGCGCTATGGCTTCACTTTCTCTTATGATTTCATGTATAATTTTGGGGAGGTTTGAGGCTGCAGTTATGTCTGCAGCTCTACTTGGAGCGCTGCTTGCATTTTATTGGTATAATAGGTATCCTGCGAGGGTTTTTGCTGGTGATGTTGGTAGTTTGAGTGTTGGTGCTGCTATTGGCGCTATTGCTGTTATTGGTAGGGTTGAGGTTGTTTGCATTGCTGTTTTGATGCCTTTCATTATGAATGCGTTTCATTCGCTTACAAGTTTGGGTGGGTTGTTGGAGAGGAGGGAGATTAAGGTTAGGCCGGTGGTTGTTGGTGAGAGTGGGGTTTTGAGGGCTAATTTTGATAGGGGTGCTCCTGCTACTCTTGCTAATTTGCTTCTTAGGAAGGGGCCGGCTACTGAACTTGAAATTATTCACTCTTATCATGTGCTTGCAGCTGTTTCGAGCATTCTTGGAGTGGTTACTGCACTTTTAATGGGGGTTAGAATTTGAATGCGTTGAGGAGGAGTTTTGAACTTGCTTTGATCATGGTTGTGGTTTGGCTTACTATGCTTTTGGTTTTTGTAGTTGTGGATAAGGTTGTTGTTCCGATTTCAATTCCTAAGCCGAATTACGTATTTGTGTTTTTGGAGGCTGTGGTGAAGTTGGTTGCTGCTTCGGTTATTGCGCTTGTTTGGCTTGGCTTTTGGAGTTTTCTTGTTAAGATTTATCGGGAGAAGACTAAGCCGAGTGGGGAGTGAATTCTTTTCCGGATGCCCATCTTCTTTCGAATGCGTCTAGGAATACGCAGATTAGACCTTTGTTTTCGGTGTAGTGTGGCCTGTATAGTACTGGTCTCCAGTAGTGTTCCTCTTCTTCGGCTGCCCAGATTAGGAATATTAGTTTTGACCTGTCTACTATGACTCCTCTTGTTGGGTACCACTTTTCAGGTGCAACCTTAACTATTGCGCCCATTTTGACTAGCTTCTCGGCGATTCGCCTTGCTTCTGGGTCTGATACGCACATTAAGACTTTAACCTTTACACCGCGCTTGATGGCTTCTTTTATTTCTTTTTCGACTTTGGGGTACCAGGAGAATAGTTCGGTGAATACTAGGATTTCATCTTTGGCTTTTGGGATTATCTCTTTAGTTCTAATTTCCATTTCGTAGAGGTCTGTGAGTGGTTCGAGGAGGTCTTCTGGCTTGATTCTTAGTCTGTTGCTCCAGTAGAGTTCTTCGAGTTTGCTTTCCATTTCATTGAAGATCTCCTTCATTCGCTGTATTTCTTCGCTTAGCATTGTCTCTCTGTACTTTATGTATTGCTCGAAGGCTTTTTTCGGTGGGATTGCTTCGAATCGCCTGGGCCTCCCCGGGAGGATTTTTACAAATCCTTTTTCGGCGAGTAGTTCGAGTATGCCGTAGACTCTTGGGAGGGGGACTTTAGAGGTGCTGCTGACTTCTTCTGCTGTGAGGTCTGCTTTGTTTAGTAGGGCTAGGTATGCTTTTGCTTCATATTCGGTTAGCCCTAAGCTTTTTAGCTTGTTTATTAATTCGAACATCAGATAATGGTTTGAAGAAAGCTTATATATTTATATTTCACCGAGTTTATAGAAAAACCAGTTAATTTGGTGTCCTCAATGTTTGCATGGCTTGATGCGCTCACTCCTAAGCAGGCGCAATTGATGGTGTCTGCTAAGGTGGAGATGGAGAGGAGAGGATGGAGAGTTGTTATCACAACGAGGAGGCATGATTATACTTTAGGTATTTTTAGGATTAAGGGTGTGGAGCCTATTGTTGTTGGGGGGTATGGCGGTGAGAGGTTAGAGAGTAAGTTGGAGGCGAGTTTGAAGAGGAGTTTGGAGTTAATGAAGATTATTTCTGGTCTTCCTGAGAAGCCTAAGGTTCATGTTTCTCTTTCTTCTCCGGAGGCTGTTAGGGTTGCGTTTGGACTTAAAGTTCCTTCAATCCTCTTTAATGATACTCCTCACTCTGTATTTGTGAATAGGCTTACGCTTCCATTGGCTGTTAAAGTCATTGTTCCTGAGGCTATACCTAAGAGGGTTTACTCTTACGCTGTTCCTACAAATAGGATTGTTCATTATCGTGGTGTGGATGAAGTTGCTTGGATGAGGGGGTTTAAGCCTGACCCTTCTGTGTTGGAGGAGCTTGAGCTTAGTGTGGATGATGTTATTGTTGTTGTTAGGAGTGAGGAGGCTAAGGCTTCATATTACCCTAAATTGGGGTTTGCTCCAACATTAAGGCTTATTGAGAAGCTCTATCAACTGGAAGGTGTTAAGATCGTCTACTTTGGGAGGTATAGTGATCAGAAGAGAGCTGCGCTGAAAATGTTTCCCAATTTGATAGTTCCTGAAGAGGCTGTTGACGGCCCGAGCTTGATCGCATATTCATCTCTTGTTATTACTGGTGGGGGTACTATGGCTAGGGAGGGGGCATTGCTTGGTGTGCCTTCGATATGCGTGTTTCCTGCTAAGCTTCATGTGAATGAGTGGCTTGAGAAACGTGGATTTCCACTGTGGTGGTTTAGAGATGTTGATGAAGCAGCTGAACACGCATTAAAGGTTTTGAGGGAGCCTGACAGGTTTAGGGTTGAT
This sequence comes from Thermoproteota archaeon, assembly GCA_003649145.1. Next base: position 517 of record QMQZ01000059.1, on the reverse strand, counting down.
ACTAGTAGGATGCTTATGGAGCTTGAGAGCCCGGTTGAAGCTTTGATGAGGGTTTTAGAGGAGGTGGATATTGATGGATAAAGTTAGAGTTGCAGTTATTGGATGTGGCTTTTGGGGTAAGAACCAATTAAGAGTTTTTAGTGAGCTTCCGAATGCTGAGCTTGTTGCAGTTGCTGACATCGACCCTAGAAGGGCTAGGTTTGCTGAGGAAAGGTATGGTGCGAAGGCATACTTGGATTATGTGGAGATGCTTGAGAAGGAGAAGATTGATGCATTGACAATAGGCACGCCTTCAGTGACTCATGCTGAAGTAGCTTTGAAGGTTAATGAGGCTGGCAAGCACGTGCTCGTTGAAAAACCGATGACCACTACTGTTGAGGATGGTGTGAAGCTAATTGAAGCTGCACAGGAGCAGGGAGTCCACTTATTGGTTGGGCATATTGAGAGGTTTAATCCAGGAGTGCAGAGGGTTAAGAAGTACATTGAGGATGGGAAGGTTGGGCAGGTAGTTTTGATT
>QMQZ01000058.1 GCA_003649145.1 Thermoproteota archaeon | reverse complement strand
CTCTTATGGCCATTATTGGCACACAGATTTCTGGCTACTCATTGTTGTTTGAAGCTTCAGAGGCTGCTCAGAAGCATAAGGGTTTCAGCGATTTAACTGCTGAATTTACTGGTGAAATGATTGGTCTTTTCATTGGCATTTTAGTTGATGCTGCAATTTTGATTGCTTGTGCTTCACTACTTTATCCGCAGGGGTTGGTGATTGCCACTATTGAGGAGGCGATATTTGCTTTGAAACCTGCTTTGGGCGATCTCATAATCTACCTGCTTGCAATAGGGATTATTGCCTCTTCATTCTTGAGATCTGTCGTCGTGGCGATGTCAAACTTTAAGATATTGGACGAGCTCATTGAGGACATGGCTGAGCTCTTGAAAATTAGAGGCGCGGTTTTAGCTGGCTGGAAGGTTATTTTAGCTTCTGTCAGTTTTCTAATTGCGCCATTGTTTTTGGCTTTTGGAGCTTCTCCACTCAAGTTGGTTATTAATGCTTCAGCGCTCACTTGCATGTTCACGCCTATACCGCTAATCTTCCTCTCACTGCTCTTTAGTGGCCTTCGCTTTCCAGAAGATGTTAAAGCAGGCTTTGTTAAGGTGTTCTGCTGGATTGTAACTGTTGTGATCTCAATTATTAGTGTTGTTGGGCTGATATTCTCCGTGTTTGGTTAGTTTCCTTATACTTCACTTTGGTCTAAGCGTATTTTGGGTGTAAATGCCACTATCATGTTTGGCTCGAGTCCAAGTGATAGGGAAATATCTTCTTGGAGTATTTGGGTGAGTGCTAGTTGGAGGTTTAGCTGCTTTAGTGATTTGCAATTGAATATTATTAATGTTGGGTGTATTGCGCGGTCCCTTATTGTCAGCATAATCATCCCTGTCGCATCGCTTAGTGAACTTAGTGGTATTTCAGCATCTTCCCCCATTTTTAGCGTTGACATGGCTGAGGTCAGTGCGCTTTTTGCGTCTTCTCCTTCTGTAATTGCCTTGTAGTATTGAGTTATCGCTTCATCGTCAGTTATTTTCAACTTCCTGTAGGTTAGTGGTCTGCTTTCTGGATTTTCAATTTTAATTAGTACGTTAGTTAGCTTGAAGCTTCTATAAAGCAATTTCTTGACTGCAGTTCTATAGAGCTTTTGGAGGGCTTCTGGTATTGTTCTTGACTTAATTATTGTTAGGTCGGTGTTGTAGCTGATTTTTAGTCCTCCTACTTTAGCATCTCTTCCTCATGTTCTTTTAAGTACCTTGTTGATTGCTTTACGTCTGCGAATAGATTTCTTACTTCTTCTACATCTTCTGGCAGTACTTCCTCTCTTCCTTTTCTTTTCGCTATTATTTGGGCTGGGGTTAACATTTGTACTGCATATCTCAGTGATGTTTGCTCTCCTATTTCTGTGAGCTTTTCAAGTGCTTTTTCACTCAGCTTAACTCCCTCTTCGCCAGCTCTTATCTTCAGTATTTCCTTGATTTCTTCGGCTTTGTACTTTCTTGTCGTTATTATCATTAGCCTATCAAGTATGTCTAGTGGAATGCCGTGTGGGGATTCTATGTCTGTGCCTCTAATTTTTGTTATTCCTCGGTTGGTTGCTAGGATTATTATTGGAGCTAATTCGCTTTCCATGGCTCTTCCTAGGAACGAGAATGCCTCTATGTCTAGGGCTGATGCTTCATCGATGAACATTACTCCTGGAATTATTTCTGCTCTTCCATCGTCAACCCACTTTTTCACTAGGTTATCTACTTCCTGTCTGACGTCTGGAGGTATTTCCTTCTCCTCTCTTCCTCCGAATAGTAGGCTGAATAGTCCTCCTGAGCTGCTGTGCATCCTAACGTCTAGGTCGTGTAGGGTGACTGTGTACACGAACTCTTTTTCCTTTAGAACTGCGCCTTCAGGCAATGGTACTTGCGCTTCAGCTTCGATGTCGTATTTCGGCCCTTCGTGTTCTTTGCACCTTCCTAGCTTGGTTACTCTGCCTGTTTCTGCATCTATCCATATTACGTCTCCAACGCTTACTCCTCGGGCTATTAGTTGCATTGCTATTGACGATCCTACGGTTAGCGTCTTCTCCTCTCTCCTCGTCTTCAATTTTATTTTGGCGCTTTCTGGGATTTGCTGGTATGGGTTGTATGGGTGTCTTGTCATTTTTATGTCTAGGTCTGATACCATTCCTTCATAGACTTTCCTGAATTCGTGAATCCTAACTCCTATCGCCTTTCTCATGGCTTGCATGAGTACTTCGGTTTTCTTCAGCTCGCTCGAGTATATTTCTGAGCCTGAAATTGCTATGAATGGAACGTCTTCGCCCAATTCTTTTGCGATTGCTACAGCAATTGCAGTTTTTCCTGTGCCTGGCGGCCCTGCCAGCAATATTCCTCTTCCAGCCATTTTGCCTTGCTTTATTAGGTCGACAATAATTCCCGCTGCTTCTCTCGCTTCAATTTGTCCAACCATTCCATCTGCCTTCATGAGTGCTTTACCATCTTTTAGCCCTAGTCCTTTAATGTGACTATGAGCTCCAACTCTAATGAACCCTATTTCTCTAATTGAAACTGCCATTAACATCCCTCCACTTCTGCCCAGTTATAGGCGCCATAAGGTAAAACTAAAATTCTACGCTTATTTTTTACCTCTTCATCCACTACTTGTTGAAGGTCTTCAACGACGTCGAATCCTAAAGTGTCTAGTTGCTCGTGGCTCAATCCTTTAGTGTAAATAAGTACTTTCTTCCTCTTCTCAATCATTAAGTGATACTTCTTGTACACCATCGCTCCCATAATGCTTTCTATTTTCCCTGTTACGATGTCTTTTAGGATGTCTTCTCGGCTTTTGTTTTTCCTTCGAACTTCATTAAGGTATTCTTCAAGTTCAGGCCATTGGGTCCCTAATGGGCATGCAGCTACTAGTATTATTGTTCCTCCATCTCTGCATACTGCATCTGCCATGAATATTGCTTTAACTGCTTGCACGAAGTCTATGTCTTCTGTTCCTCCTGGTGAGATTATTATGAGGTCTGCTTTGCTCTCTATTTTGCTCATGTATATCTCTCTGCACATTTTCACTCCTGCTCTATGAGCTTTTATTGGATGTCCAGAGAATGCCTTTACTACTTTTCCGTCTGCCGTCATTATGAAGTTTATTATGGCGTTTAGCTCCCCTATTATACCTGCTTCGTCTATGTCTCTTCGCACTGGGTTTTCAGCTATGTTGCCAATTTTAGCTTTTGGTGATATGAATAGTGAGTGGTTTCTGTTGATGGTTGGAAATGCTGTTATTCCTGGGAGGAGTATTTTGCACCCTCCAGTGAATCCTGCTACTTCTGATGGGAAAATTGATCCTATCCCTATTCTAATGTCTGCCTTAGCTGCTGCGCTGTTGACCCATACTGGTGTTCCGAAGCTCGTGATGCCCTTGAACGTGTATTCTCCATGATATGCGTCGTGCATTATGAAGCTATATTTTTCCAGTATTTCTTGGCTTATCTTTCTCTCAAGAAATTCTTGGGTTGGGGGTTCGTGGGTGCCTTTCGCGTAAATTATTTCAACGCTTCCTCCCCTTCTCTCAATTTCATCGATGACGATTGGTAATACTTCTCTTG
>QMQZ01000057.1 GCA_003649145.1 Thermoproteota archaeon | reverse complement strand
GTTGGGTTGGGGACTGACGGGCCTGCGAGCAATAATTGCTTGGACATGTTTGAGGCTATGAAACTGTGCGCGCTTATCCATAAGCATCATAGGTGGGATCCCACTGTTATTCCAGCCCAGCTGGCTCTCGACTTCGCTACTATTGGCGGTGCTAGTGCATTGGGGTTGGAGGGTGTTTGGGGTAAAGTAGTTGAGGGTGCTCCTGCAGACTTGGTTCTCGTCAATGCTAGGTCTCCCAATTTGCTACCTATACACTCTTCCAGCACCGTTATCTCTCACCTAGTGTACTCTGCCTGTGGATTTAATGTTGGGGACGTAATTGTTGATGGTGAGCTCATCCTCCATAATGGCGTTTTCACTAGGGTTGATGAGCGTGAAATTTACGATAAGGTTTCATCTGTAGTTGATGAGCTATTCGCCTAATTTCGCGTTTTAGGCTTCGCAATTGCCTTTTTAATTATGAATTCTCCTGAGTACCTGTGCCACCTTACTTCGTAGTCTACTACTTCGATTTTCTCCTTGAAAATTGGGGCGTCGTAGACGAATGTTTCAAACTCTCCTCCTTCACCGCATGGGTGGATTCCGTACTTTTCGTTTAATATCTTCAGCTTCTCTATTTTCTCCTGATCTATTTCTGATCCGAGCCAGTCTCTGGTGAGCCCATATGCTGCTACACCTACTATTAGTACGTGGAATTTCGAGTTCACTACTTCCCTTAGGATTGCTATAGGGTCTTTCTGCCATAGTGGAGCTATCAGTTTCAAGTCTAGCTTATCGCATACTGCGTCTAGCCTGTTCTTCTGGTAGTCTGAAGCTATAACTCCTGAGAGCATTCCGTCGATACCATGTTCCACCTTAAGCTTTTCGAGGGCTTTTCGGAGCTCTTCTAGCTCATTTCTGGATTTGACTTTGATTTTGAGTTGGTTGATTCTCATTGCTTTTGCCTGCAGTTCTGTCCACTTGATTGCTGGGTAGTGCCACATTGCTGACTCTTCGCTTTCTGGAATTAGAGTTATTAGGTGAGTGACTTCCCAGGCTTGACTTAGTGCGTAGTATATGGCGTAAGTGGAGTCTTTACCGCCGCTGTAGAGTGCTGCTAGCTTCACTCTTCCACTTCCACTATTAACTTTAAGTATGGGCTCTTCTAGTATAAGTGCGAGGTTGCCAAGTAATGTATTTCGCTGAGCTAGAGCCACTGATCGGCTTCGAGGTTCACGTTCAAGTTAATTGTAGGGAGAAGCTGTTTTGCAGGTGTCCAACCGACTACTTGAATGTCCCTCCCAATACTAATGTTTGTCCAATCTGCACTGGGCAGCCCGGCGCTAAGCCCATGCCTCCAAACGCTTATGCTATAAGAGCTGCGCTGGCTGTAGCGTTGATGTTGAACTGCGAGGTTAGGGTTGGCGAGCACATTTACTGGCTTAGAAAGCACTACCCCTACCCTGACTTGCCTAAGGGATATCAGATTATTAGTCAGCCTATAGGCGTTAATGGCCATGTGAAGTTTAGGGTTGATTCTACTCCTTATGAAGTTCGAATTAGGGAGGTTCACGTTGAGGAGGATGCTGGTAGGTGGGATCCTGAGACTGGTAGGGTTGACTATAATCGGTGCGGCATTCCACTAATTGAGGTAGTCACCTACCCGGACATGCACTCTCCAGAGGAGGCCAGGGCTTTTGCTGATGCTCTCCTGCGAATTTTGAAGTACCTCGATTGCGTGAGGGTTGAGGGTACGCGCTTCGACACGAACATTTCAATTAAGGGTGGGGCTAGAGTTGAAATTAAGAACATAAATTCGGTTAGAGGCGTCTTCAAGGCTCTCTTGTTTGAGATATCTAGGCAGAGGAGCTTGATGGCTAAAGGGTTGGCTGTTAAGCGGGAGACTAGGCATTTTGATGAGGAGAACATGATCACGATTCCAATGAGAGTTAAGGAGACTGTTGAGGATTACCGGTATATCCCAGACCCGGACTTGTACCCGTTCATAATTACGCCGGAACTCTACCGTAAAGTTAAGTCGTCTCTGCCGGAATCTCCCTATGCGAGGATGATGCGCTTCATCAACGAATACGGCTTAAGCTTCGATGACGCTTTCGTTTTGACTAGTGAGTGCGAGCTAGCTGACTTCTTCGAGGAAGTTGCTAAGCACGTTCCAGTCGACGTTGCTGCTAAGTGGGTTAGGTATGAGGTGAAGAGGGAGCTTAACTACCGAGATTTGCCTGCCTCTCAAATTCCAATAACTCCGCTTCAGCTTGTGAAGCTTATTCGAATGGTTGAGTCTGGAGAGGTGACTGTTCCTGCTGCTAAGAAGGTTATTGGGAGGATGTTTGATGAAAGGTTGGATCCTGAAGTGATAGTTGAGAAGTATGGGCTTAGGCGGAAGGTTGACATGGGCATGGTTGTGGAGGCTGTTGACCTCGCGATTAGGAAGTACCCGAAGGCTGTTGAGGACTACAGGTCTGGTAATGAGAAGGCAATATTCTTCCTCGTTGGTAAGGTTAAGAGGGCTTTGAAGGGTAGGGTTGAGCCTCAGCTGATATTGAAGGTTTTGAGGGAGAGGTTGGAGGGTTTGAGTGGTGGTTCTTGAAAGTTTAGGCTCAGCTATCGGAGCTGCAATTAAGAAGGTCATTAGGGCTCCTCTTGTCGACGAGAAGGTGGTTAAGGAGCTTATTAGGGATATTCAGCGAGCTCTCCTCCAAGCTGACGTGAACGTCAAGCTCGTATTCGACTTGTCTAGGAGAATTGAGGAGCGTGTTTTAAAGGAGAAGCTTCCTCCTGGAATTACTCGAAGAGAGCTCGTTTTGAAGGTTGTATATGAAGAGCTTGTCAGACTTTTGGGCGGCGAGAAGGCTCCTAGAGTTCTCCCTTCAGGTAAGAGGCCTTACGTCATAATGATGGTTGGAATTCAAGGTTCAGGTAAGACTACTTCTGCAGCTAAACTAGCGCTCTACTACAAGAAGAGGGGACTTAGAGTAGCGCTCGTTTGCGCCGACAACTTTAGGCCTGGAGCTTATGCTCAGCTTAAGCAGCTTGGAGAGATGATTGGAGTTCCAGTTTATGGTGAGGAGGGCGCTAGGAGCGCTGTTGAGTTAGCTTTGAGAGGAGTTGGCAAGTTCAAGAATGCAGGTTATGACGTCATAATCGTAGACACTGCTGGTAGGCATAAGGAGGAGAAGGGCCTAATTGAGGAAATGAGGCAGATTGCAGATGCCATTAAGCCTGACGAGATCATGCTCGTCGTTGACGGTACTATTGGTCAGCAGGCCATGATTCAAGCTAAGGCCTTCCACGAGGCTACTGAGATAGGCTCTATATTTGTAACTAAGTTGGACGGCTCGGCTAGGGGAGGCGGCGCGCTTTCAGCTGTTGCGGCTACTGGTGCACCGATAAAGTTCATTGGTGTTGGAGAGAAGGTGGATGAAATCTCCCTCTTCTCGCCGCCAAAATTCGTGAGTCGCCTCCTAGGAATGGGGGACTTGGAGGCGCTCGTTGAGAAGGTTAAGGCAGCTGAAGCCATGCATACCAAGGAGGTTGCAGAGCGCTTCCAATCTAGCAAGTTTACGCTAAAAGATCTCCTATACCAGTTGCAGTC
>QMQZ01000056.1 GCA_003649145.1 Thermoproteota archaeon | reverse complement strand
GCACCAAATGCAGATCCAATGTTTCTGCCAAACATAGAAGGCTTGTTAGAAGCAACCATCGTCCTCAACACCCTTTACAGGGAAATACGGCACCTACTTCTTCTCGGCAAGAAGACAAAGAGCGTCGTCTTCTTAATGCAACTTCAAATGTTTCTGCCAATAATTATGCGATATGCGGAAGCTTTCTTCGGCGCAGTTGACGCCTTTTCCGGTGGAAAGCCAATTGGAGATGGCGTTGGAGCACTTGTTGCAGCGAAGCTTATGCGTGGCAAGCCTCACAAGGAGATTGTTGAAAAAGTTGTTGCCTCAGAGTTTGACTTTGAAGGGCGAAGAGTTGTAGTTATAAAAGCTAAAGGACCTGGAGCAGAGGTTGGAAAGCCAGGAGAGGCTATTGCCCGGATTGTAGCGCAGAATAGCGGTGCAGTTGCTAGGATAATCATGATAGATGCGGCAGCTAAACTTGAAGGAGAAAAAACTGGTAGAATTGCAGAAGGTGTAGGAGCCGCCATAGGCGATCCCGGACCTGAGAAGTATAAGATTGAGGAGATTGCGGTTAAATATGGGATACCAATAGATGCAATTGCAATAAAGCTGTCATTGGAAGAGGCAATAACAGTTATGCGCAAAGAGATATTGGAAGCCGCCGAAAAAGTAGTTCAAAGAGTGTTAAACATAATTAAGGAGAGGGTTAGGGAAGGGGAAACCGTCATAGTTGCAGGCATTGGAAATACCATAGGTATCGGCCAGTAGAAGGTGATATGCGTGTCGAAGAATAGAAGCCCACAACTATTGTTAGTAATGTCAATAGTATTTTCGCTAGCTGCATTTGTCCTATTCACTTTGGGATTAACAAATCTCGACACAGAAGCTGAAGCAGGGTTTTCTATTGACTACTTCTTGTCCGGCGCAGTATGCCTAGTGCTGTCGTTCCTACTTGCCTTTCAGCACAAGAAGCAACTGCAGTATAGGCTTAAACCTAGGTTCCTAAGCGTCGTCACAGTTAAGTGTTCTAACGAAAATTGCAACTTCAAAGAAGAGCGCGAATTCAAGCGCGGCGACTATATATTTAAAGAGGTTGGATCTTGCCCAAAGTGTAATAGCCCATTAGTCATAGTGGCAATCTACGCTAAATCCCTCAAGAAGCGGTTTACTTGATAAGTGCTTTTAATATGGAGTCTGCTTCACTTAACTCCTCTTTCATATCAGCCTCTAAATCGCTACTCAAGTCGCTTACCCTTTTCACTATACCTTCCGCAATTTCTCTTATTCCCATCACTATTTGCGTTTTCTCCCGATTGCTCAGCTTCCTTGTAACTTTCTCAGTATAAGCCTCAACAGCTTTTTCTGATGGAACTGAAATCGCTCTTTCACATAAGGCACATCGAATAATTGCTTTAAAGAGGCTTTTTGCCAAATTGAAGTCCACATTATAGATGTTTATTTGAAGCTGTTTAGGCGTTCCCAAATTCTTTATTTCCTTTAATGAAATTCCCTGAGGAGTTATCCACCCAGCCACATCATCGATAACAACTTTTATTGGTGGGTGATAGAATGCAAAGACACTTACAGTAGGTCTTTCTAATCCTATACCCCCTAACTCGATGAATATGGGTCTCAAAATGTACTCTACATCTGTGAAGTCATCACCTATCGAGAGGTACGCAACTTCAAGCTCTTTACCCGCAAACTCTGAATATCCTACTGCTGACGTAACTTTCAAGTTCCTTTTAGCACCCAGCTCAGCTAATCTCTTATTAACCTTTTCAGAAATCTTTGCAAGCTCAGTTATTTTCTCCAATGTCTCTTCACTCGCCTTTATAGACGGAAAGAGGAGTCCCAAGTTACTTTTATAAAAGTACATTGCGCAGGCTAACTCCACTCCACGCATCAGTAGTCCTCCGCCCACAAATTGTATAATTCAAATTTATTTTTTCCCTAGCAAATTACTACGGTAAAGCTTAATTCTATCTAGTTCTTCATGCTTTCTAGGGGTTGAGTTTGAGTAGACTATCGAGAAGGCTTCCGAGCTTAGAGAGAGTCATCGCCTCAATACGTGCGTTACTATATAGGATAGCACCAATAATTTCGGTGTTAGCATGTATCTTTCTGATGAGTGGTGCTGTCTACGTATTTGTTGAGCCGCCAATATGGTTTGTTCCTGTAGGGGGTAAGATATCCTTCATAGTGCCATACCTTGACTTTCAAACCGTTGTTGAGGCAGTTGTTGTTTTCATGCTAATTTTGGGTGGGGTTTCAGGCCTTATACTAGTCCAGATGAGTAGCAAGATAACACATGACCCTAAGTACTCGAACATGTTGTTGGTGCTCGGCTCATTACTCCTCATAGCGTCTTTACTTTCACTCCAGTATCTGTTTGCCAAGAAAGTCGGCTGGATTTAGCTGGCTGTCACCATGGAACTTTTTTGAGCTTCATAAAATACGCGAAGACATTTGTTATTAAATGCAGGGGTATGGTTATAAGAATCAAAACTGCAACTTCCTCAAGCGTGTACGGCTCTAAAATACTTGAGAGCGCAATTGCACCTATCAAGAACGACATTTGGTCTAATAATGGTGCAGGTCCGCTTCTCCGTATACCAAGTCTTCTTTTTAAAAAAGACCCTGCAAGATCTCCGATCATAGCTCCTACTGCCAGCATGAGTGATACAGCAACTCTATTTTGAATTAAACCAGTCAACAAACCTGCGGTTACACCTACAATAAATCCTTCAAAAGTTTTTCCTTTCCCTAATATTGGGTTTCCATCTCTCCACTTCTTCCCAAAGTCGATTGGATGTCCTTTCCTAACGAAAACGACTGGCGCTGCATTAGCAATGTACGCTGGTAATATTCGCCAAATCAACTGTAAAACCCACTCACCACTCTCCATCCTCAATTCCTCGACTTGTCATTTTAAACAGCATCCTACATCCTAACGCAGCTTTATTATCACTTTTTTCTATAAATGCAATGCGCCTCGGTCCATGCTTCTCTAACCTAATTATGGTATTAGGCCAAAACTGCATGACTTTAGTGGCAACGACTTCCTCTCTCTCCTCGCCTAAAACTTCTCTAACTTGTCCGGTTACGATTACTGCTACCTTGTTCTTCTCAGCTATATGCCGTAGCATTGCAAGCTGCCTATTTAATGACTTATTCGCGCTAATCGAGTTCACACCCTTAGAAATCGCCTCTCTATACCTTGCTGTTATCGTGTCCACTACTACTAATCCAACGCTAGGCGTAATGAAGTAATCGAGCTTCTCTATAGTTTCTAGCTGCTGCTTAAAATCCTCAAGTTCAATAACTATTATTTTTCTAGCTACTCTTCCAAGGTTTCTCCTAATGATTGAAGCCAACCTCTCTGCTGGAAATGGCTTTTCAGAAGTCAGATATATTGTTTTAAACCCTAAAAGCGCGCATGTTGCTGAGCAGCTCAGCGCTATGGCTGTCTTGCCAGTACCCGCTTCCCCATAAATTAGTGTTAATTCTCCAACATTAATTCCCCCATTTAAAATTCTATCCAGTCTTTTGTGCCCTGTTGCTATTGCAGTAAGCTTCATTTCAAAATCACATTAGCGCAAAGAGTATATAACTC
>QMQZ01000055.1 GCA_003649145.1 Thermoproteota archaeon | reverse complement strand
GCTTTTTCAGTATTATTGGTGAGTAATATTGTTTTCTCAGTGGATTATATGCGTCTTTTGGGAGTGGGAATTCGTATGTTGAAATTGTTGTGGTGAAAAATTCTAGTTTTGAATTTAAGTCTTCTGCGAGTTGCTTTATCGAGTGTTTATCGACATGTCCTATTGGCTGAATTAGTACTGTGATTTTTCTAGTCATCGCTTTACTAGGTTGCAGTGGATCTAATTTACTTTATGTTAGCTTATTCCTAGCTGAATTGCTGCATCGTATATCATTTTTACTGCTGATATTAAGACTACTATGGCAAACATTCTCCTCAATGTGATCGACTTTACTCTTCCGACGATTTTTCCTCCGATTTGGGATCCGATTATTAATCCTGGTATTGCTATTATTGCTTTCAAATAGTCGATGTGGTTTAGAATTGCGTGTACAGCTACTGTTGGCGGCGTTGTCAACATGATCATGAATGATGAAGTTGCGGTTGAAATGTGGATTGGCATGTCTAGTATGAGATTCATTACTGGAACTTTTACTACTCCTCCTCCAAGTCCAGTTACGCCTGCTACTATTCCAGCTATGAAGCTCAAAATTATTGCTGTGATTATTCTTTTAGCTGAAAATGCGTACTCGTAAACTTTTCCGTCTTTAGTTTCAATTCTTCTCTTAAGTATTCCTTCTCTTTTGGACTTGTAGTCGTTTTTTGCACGTTTTCTTGTGGCCATGTTTATGCTTGTGATGATTAAGATTACTCCTAAGATTAGCTTTAGAATTGCAGGTTGTAGTATTTGAACTAAATATGCTCCTAATATTGATCCTGGAATTGTTGTTGACTCTAGTATTAATCCTATTTTCCAGTCTATTCTTCTATATCTGTAGTGTGCTAGTGCTGATGATGTTGATGTGAAAAGTATTAGGAACTTTGTTGTTCCTATGGCTCTTTTTATTGGTAAGCCTACTATCAAGTTGAATGTTGGGACTAGTATTACTCCTCCGCCAATGCCTAGCATTGATGAAATTAGCCCTGTGAATAGCGCTATTACCCCTGCTGTCGCGAGTTCCAGCGTCATTTCATCATCACGGTGGCTAAGTTGATTTTATTTGGCATATTAAGTTTTTGCATAGTACTTTTATCTTCTGAGTATTGGTAGGACCATGCAGTGAAGTCCGCCTCCAGCCTTTATTAGTTCATATCCTTCGATTCCAATTACGTCAAATCCTCTTTTTTCAAGCTCTTTCATGACTCTTCTATTCCATCCGTATGATAGGACTTTGCATTCTCCTATGCAGAGTAGGTTTGCTCCGAAGAGCCTGTCTTCTCTATTGTTGACTTCAATTATTTCGTAGCCTTGACTTCTCAGCCACTTTGCTAGGTTAACTAGCTTTACTCCATCTTTGCTGTATATTTTGCTGGGATATGTTGAAATGCCTGGTAGTCTTGAGACTGCGACTTCTCTTGAGATGATCATTAGTGTTCCGTCTAGGTGGACTCTGTCTTTAGTTAGTGGAACTGCAATCACTTTTTCAGCAACTTTACCTAAAACGAGGTCTTTTATCTGATTCACTGCTTCTTCACTTGTCCTCGTCACATAGCCAATCATTAACGTTTTTTCGTCTAGCCATACTGCATCTCCTCCTTCGAATGTAGCTGGAGCCTCTATTTTGAGTGCTATTGGAATGCCGATTTTTTTCAGTGCTTCCATCATTATTAGTGGTTCAGCGGCTCTGCATGGCTTAGCCATTCTTCCGATTACTGCTCCTAGCTTAGTTACTGTTCCAGTGTCTCTTGTGAAGAATGCGTTTGGACACATTTCGATTATTTCTATTAGATTCGTGTCTTTCAGTACTTCTTCTAAAAGTATGACTTGTACTCCCTCACTTTTCAGCGTATCCACTAATTTATAGTGCTCTTCTCTGAGCTTTTCGAGGTCAGGTACTTCTCTGAATAAGTAGTCGTTCTTATTTTGCCCGTCAACTAAATTTATTTCTTCACCTGGAACATGCATTATGACTTTAACGAGTTTTCCATATTCGCTCTGAGCTCCATATTCCGTCGTCATCGCGGCGAATTATCATCGTTGTTAGTATTTAATTTGATCGGTTAAGAGGTGCTGCAACTTCGGTGTGCAATGGGCATAATGGGTCTGGTGAGGAGAAGTTTCCGTAGGCTAGAAGTGCTCTTGCTCTGCATCCTCCTCCGCACTTTTCTCTATACTTGCAGCTCCTGCACTTGCCTGTTAGATTTGATGGATTTTTGAATTTAAGTGATAGAGGGTGTTTCATGTACTCGTTTAATGCACGCTTTAGTCCAATTTTTATCACGTTGTTGATCTTTATCGTTAGTACATCGCAAAGTAGGGTGTTGCCTTCTGGGTCGATGTCAATTGCATTGTCTGGACATCCTCCAACGTATATGTACTTGGACTTCTTGATCCACTTGAGGTAGGGGGTGCACCAGAAGCTTACAGGATATCCTAGTTCTTCAGCTTTTTCTTCAGCTAGCCTGTATGCTTGAATTAGCTGGTCAGGCTTTATGGTTTTTTCTCTTGCTGCTCCACTTGGTATTACTGGTATTAAAGATGCGTATTCTGCTTCGATTTCTGCTGAGTATTTTACAAATTTTCCTGCTTCAAGGTAATTTTCCTGCATTACAGTCATTATTGTTGAGAATTCTGTTCCAGCATTTCTCATATTTTCAATTGCTCTTAAAGCTAGGCTCCATGCTTCCTCTCCTCTTATTTTGCTTGCTGTTTTGCGTGAAGCTGCGTCAAGGCTTATGTATACATGCACACCTAAGCTGCTTAGCTTTTTTGCTTCCTTTTCCCTTAAAAGTAGGCCGTTTGTAACTATGCTTGTATTTATCCCGAAGCTTCGGCTAGCTTGTAAAAGTTGAAATAGGTCTTTTCTAAGTAGTGGCTCGCCTCCACTTATTGAGAAGCGTCTGGGGTTAACTTCTGCTATTTCACTAATTAGCTTTAGCGCTTTTTCGGTGCTTAATTCCATCGTATTTCTTCCTTTAACGTAGCAGTGAGTGCAATTTAGATTGCACTTATAGGTGCATAGCCAAACAAGCAGTTTAATCATGGTCGTCCCACCTTGCATTAAGCTTAGTCTCCTCTAATTCTCTTCAAGATAACTGTTGCAGCTAATGCTAGTGCCATGCTTAAAAGTATTGTCTGGAGTGTTTTTGATAGGAGCTCTGTGAGCACTACGTATACTATCATGAATAAAGCTAAAAAGCTAGCTGCATCTTGAAGAGTGCGCATTTTCTGATCATAAGAAGGCTCATATCGCATTATGGGTTGCTTCTCTAGGTATTCTCTCGTAGTTCTCTTAAACTTCTGTTTAATTTCAATGTTCGTTTCTACGATTTCGACCAACTTTTCAGCATTTATCTTGCTCTTAAATGTGACCTTCTTTTCTTTGCCACTTTTAAGTTTAAAAATAACGGTGCACAGTTTTTCTCTATCTTCTCTTTCTATTAGATCTACTTTTGAGATGTTGTCAATCAATATTTTATCCGCGTATATGTGGGTGGCTTGAGTTAGAGCTGGTATTGGAGCTATGAGTGGTATTTTTCCATGGATTACTTTGTACATTTCAGGGTCGTGAACTTC
>QMQZ01000054.1 GCA_003649145.1 Thermoproteota archaeon | reverse complement strand
GTATAATTCACAGCCACGCCTTACACTTCTTCCTACTATATTCTCCTGACCTCCTGCTCTCCGATCTTCCTGTTCAGAGGAGGGGGCTGCCCGAGCTTGCTAAGAGGCATCCACAATTCATTAGGAATGCACTTGCAATTCGGCGTTTTGCCCAGAGGGTGCTTGAAGTTCTAGGCGGCTCGTCTGTGCATCCGACGGCGGCGGCTCCAGGCGGGTTTGCTAAGCCAATTGATGGTGAAGAGAGGTTGAAGCTACTCGATGCGGGCAATGAGGCTATGAAGATTTTCTCGGAAACTCTGTCACAGGTTGAAGAGGTGGCGGTGAAGTCGGCTAGTGGGGGTGTTGATGAGCCGTCTAACTTCCTCTCCCTGCACTCTGAAGACGACTTAGCTCTCTACGATGCGCCTAAAATTAAGGCGATATCTGGTAGTGGAAGTTTGATAGACGAGTTCACACCTAGAGAGTATCTTGAACACATCGGCGAGTACGTTGTTCCTTGGAGCTATGCTAAAGCCCCCTTCCTAAAGAAGCTCGGATACCCTGATGGAACTTACCGCGTCGGCCCTCTAGCGAGGATAAACATTGCTGAGAAGTTGAGCTCCGACTGGGCTGAAGATTTACGGGTAAAGTTTAATTTGAAGTCTTCTAGGCCAATAGCCTCGACGCGCTACTACAACCTAGCTAGGCTTGTGGAGCTTGCCTACTGCTTTGATAAGCTAATTTCAATTCTAAGCGACTCCTCCTTGGAGAGGGCTGAAGCTCCGGAGAGGAGAGTTAGAGTTGAGTCTAATTATGGGGTTGGGGTGGTTGAAGCTCCAAGGGGTACTCTCATACACCACTACTTCGTCGACGATAGGGGTATTATTACTGGAGCGAACATGATTGTAGCGACTGTGCAGAATACTCCTATAATCGGTAGGGATGTGAAGGTCGTTGCGTCTAAAGTGTTGAAGGAGGGTTCAGAGGAGAAGCTCCTTGAGGAGGTCTCCACTCTAATTAGGGACTACGACCCCTGCCTCTCATGCTCCGTCCACTGCTTGAACATTCCTGTGGTCATAGAAGTTTTAGATTCGAGTGGTGAGGTAGTAGCTAGATTGCCAAAAGAACTTTAAACTCCTCCTCCTTTTATCGGTTGATGACTGGCTCTACTAGCGCTTCAGCAGATTTAGCTTCAAAGTATGGCTATTCGGAGGAGCTTGTTGAGCTTCTACTCCAGTACTTCGACGCTGATAGGTTGAGTAGCATTTTGTCGAGCTTAAAGCGCCCAGCTAAGTGGTATAGCTTTAGGGTTAACACGCTTAAGATTGACCCTGAGAGGCTCATGAGCATTTTAATTGATGAGGGAGTTAATGTAATTCAGCACCCTAAAATTGAAGAGGCCCTTCTAGTTGAGGTTGAAGGACCCTTCGAAATTTCAGGTGCTGAGAAAGTTGTAGTTGCAGACAAATATGCTGCTGAGAGCGTTATGCAAGGAGCTCAGCTCTATGTTCCAGGCGTCTTGACGGCTGTAGGCGTTGAGCCTGGAGATGAAGTGCTTGTTGTCGATGAGTTTGGCCATCCAGTTGCTGTTGGCACTGCAGTTTTGAGTGGTGCTGAGATGGAAAGGAGGTCTTCTGGATTAGCGGTGAAGATTACGAGGTCGCTGTTCAAGTGCATTTCACTGCGGGAGCTTGAAGCCTACTCGCTCGGCTTAATTTATGAGCAGAGCATTCCTGCGATGCTAACTAGCTTGATTTTAGGCCCATCTCCGGGTGATGTGATTGTTGACATGTGTGCAGCTCCTGGCGGGAAGACTTCGCACATTGCTCAATTGATGGGTAATTCTGGCAGGATAATTGCATTTGACAACTCTAAGTCCAGAATTAGTAAACTTGTAGATAACATGCGTAGGCTTGGGGTTAAGAATGTAGTTGCAATTCACGGAGATGCTAGGTACATTCATAAGGATCACCCAAACTTGAAGGCTGACAAGGTTTTAATCGACCCTCCTTGCTCGGCTTTGGGTGTTAGGCCGAAGCTTTATGAGAGGAAATCTCGCCGAGACGTAATTTCATGCGCTAATTATCAGAGGCAGTTCTTTGAGCCTGCGGTTGAAGTGGTTAAGCCTGGTGGAGTTGTAGTTTACTCTACGTGTACTTTAACGGCTGAGGAGAATGAGTTGGTGGTTGAGTATGCTCTAAATAATTGTCCGCTAGAACTCGTTGACCAGGAGATTTACCTTGGATCTGAAGGACTTCCACTGATTTCTAAGAGCGCGCTACTACAGCGCTTTTACCCTGATGTTCACGGCACGCCTGGCTATTTCATTGCAAAGTTCGTTAGGATCTAGACTTTCTCTTTAGGGGTGTCCCGCATATTATGCACTTGTCTATTTCCTTGCTGGTGTAGGTTGCTCCGCATGCCGGGCAGTACTTTATCCACTTGAGCTTCTCCTTTATTCCTCTTGTGACTATTGGTAGGCACTTTATGCCCATGTGGGCTGCCACGTTTTGAATGGTGAAGTCGTCGGTCATTATTATGGGCTCCACCCCCCTCTCCCTAGCTTCGACTGCGATTGCAATTGTTTCGATGTCTGCTTTGGAGAGGAAGCTTCTGTCTCCCGTCTTCACTGCGACTTCTTCAACCTTCTTTACGGCTTGCTTTGTGGGCTCGACTACCCTGAGCTTTCCAACTATTATCGCTGTTTCTAAAATGCGCTTGGATTTTGAGTCTTTAATTTCGTCTGCAGCTGATGAGCTTATTAGGTGCTGGCTGATTGATGAGGCTGGGTCGTAACCATTAATTATTGCTGACGAGTCGAGGACTACGAGTTTAGGGCGTAATTGCCTTTCAGACATCTCTGACTAGTCGCTCCCTAAGCTTGTCGTAGAAGCTTCTCCATAACCTTATGAACAGGCTTTTTTTGGCGCTTTTTTCTATCGTGACTACTGAGCTTGCTGGCGCTTCAGCTTGCACTTGCCCGTCTGCTATTACGAGGGCGTTGGAGCCGCTTTCTTCTATTACCACCTTGATTTTTGCTGATGATGGTAGGACGAGTGGTTTTTGGTAGATTTTCAGTGGACATAGTGGGACTAGGACGAAGGCGTCTAGTTGGGGGTCTATTATTGGCCCTCCAGCGGACAGTGCGTATGCGGTTGAGCCTGTCTTTGTAGCTACTATTAGTCCATCCATTCTCCCCGAAATTATTGCCTCCTCCTCTTTTAGCACAGTTAGATTGAGCACTTTTACTGGTGTCTTTGTTATGATTGATATTTCATTTAGCGCATCTCCAACTACTTTGTCATCTACTTTCGCTTTAACTCTAGTGCACTCTTCAACTTGAAATTCTCCTTTCGCTAGTCTTTCAATTGCTGCGTCAAGTTCGCTTGGATTTACTTCGGATAGGAATCCGACTGTTCCAGCATTTACTACTAGCATGGGTATGTTGCTTTTGACTATTCTCGACGTTCTCAGCACTGTTCCGTCTCCGCCTACGATTATTAGTGCATCGACTTCCATTTCACTTAGATTTGAAGTTTCTCCTATCCAACCTACTTTTCCTGCTAACTCATTGTCCATGACGACTTTCAACCCTCTACCTTGAAGTAGTTGGGCGGCCTTTTCCGCTATTGTCATCGCTTCTAGGCTGTCTAGCCTCGACGTTAATCCTACGCACTTGACTTTCATGCTCTCCCTTCTGC
>QMQZ01000053.1 GCA_003649145.1 Thermoproteota archaeon | reverse complement strand
TTGTTTGAGGCTGGAAAGAGAATTCACCTCACGAAATTCGATTTTGAAAAGCCTAGGATGCCTTCTCCCCTCTGCACTTTCATTAGGAAGAACTTTAATAGATGTAGGGTAGTCTATGTCAGCCAATATGACTTCGATAGAGTCCTCACCCTTAAAGTTGCCACTAAGAAGGGTGATCATTCCGTCATGATTTTGGAGCTGGTAGGTAATGGGAATTTGATTGTAACTGATAGTTCTCTAGTTATAAGGACGGCATTGAAGCGCTTAAAGATGAGAGATAGAAGTATACTTCCAGGTGAATCTTACAAGTTTCCTCCTTTGAGAGGTTTTAATCCGCTTGAAGTGCAGGCTTCAGCTGTATTGGATTTCTTTAAGAGTTTTAGGGGGAATGTGGCTCAAGCATTAACTAGAGCATTAAATCTCTCAGGGGAGTTGGCTGAGGAGGTTTGTGCAAGAGCTAATGTTGATAAGAGTCGTAAAGCTAAGTCTCTCGAAATTAGTGAGGTTGAACTGATTTTACAGGAGTTTTCTAACATTATAGATTCTATCAGGGAGGGATGTTTGAATCCTCAAATAATATTGGATGAGGATGGTAATGTAGTTTCAGTTACTCCAATCGACTTCAAAATATACGAGAATTTTAGAGCTGAGTACTTTGAGACTTTCAATGAAGCTTTGGACGAGTACTTCAGTAGATTGGCGAAATATGAGGAAGAGGAGTTAAGAGAGAAGGTGAGGAGGGAGGTTGAAGGGAAGTTTAAGGCTATTTTGGAGAAGCAGTTTGAGAGGTTGTCTGAGCTTGAGTCTGAGGCTTTAAAGTATAGGGGTTGGGCTGACCTCATAATGAGTAATTTAGATTTAGCTCAAAGAGCAATCGACTGGGTTAATGGCCTTGTAAAGTCAGGAGCTTCATGGGGTGAGGTTGCTAGGCATGTATCTCGTATTGAGGATGAGTTTTTAGCAGGCGTGATTGACAGCTTTGATCCTAAGGGCAAAGTGCTATATTTGAGAATTAATGGTCAGGTTGTGCCGCTAAGTGTTCAATTGTCTGCAGCTGCTAATGCTTCAAGCTTCTACGATAAGGCTAAGGGGTTTTTGAGGAGGGCTGAAAGGGCTAGAGCTGCTATTGATGAGGTTAGGTTGAAGATTGAATCTGAGGTTGAGCAGGCTTTAAAGAAGGCTGTTGTTAAGCCTGTTAAGGTTATTGGAGTTGTTAGGAAGAGAAAGTGGTATGAGAATTTCAGGTGGTTTATTTCTTCTGATGGCTTTCTAGTTGTTGGTGGTAGGGATGCTTCTCAGAATGAAGCGCTTGTGAGGAAGTGGATGAAGCCTAATGACATTTTCATTCATGCAGAAATTCATGGCGGCCCGGCTGTAATCGTTAAGTGTGAAGGTAAGCCTGTTTCTGAACAGACTCTAAGGGAGGCAGCTCAGCTGGCGGTTTCATATTCTAGAGCTTGGGCTGTAGGCTTGGAGGCTGCCTCTGCTTACTGGGTTTATGGAAGTCAAGTATCTAAGAAGCCTCCTTCTGGTGAGTACTTGGCTAAGGGGGCTTTCATGGTTTATGGTAAGCGCAACTACTTGCATGACATTTCTCTGAGAATTGCTGTTGGAGTTAAATTTGAGGAGGGTGTGGTTCAGCTTTTAGCCGGCCCGCCTAGTGCAGTTAGTAGATTTACGTCGAACTTCGTGGTTCTAGCTCCAGGCTCTCTAGATAGGGATGTAGCTGCAAAGAAGGTTAAGTCTTTGCTCCTTGAGCGTTGTAGTGAAGCTGCTGGGGAATATTTGAAGAAGCTTTCAATTTCAGATATAGCTTCCCTCATGCCTAAAGGTGGGTTTAGAATTATAAGGTGAAGTGGGGGAAGTAAAGTATTATTTAGCTAGTGCTCAGATAGTAAGTTGGTAAAGGTGCGTTAAGTTGGCAGCTCCCAGAGTTGAAGAAATTCACGTTGAAGATGTGATGACTAGAACTCCTATTACCGTTCCTCAAAGTACTACTGTTGATGAAGTAGCTAAGTTGATGAGGGATCACAAGATTGGAAGCGTAATTGTGGTTAGCAGCAGTAATAATCCAGTTGGGATTGTCACTGAGAGGGACTTGGTTATTAAGGTGATAGCTGAGGGTAAGGCTCCTTCTGAGGTAAAGGTTTCGGAGATAATGTCTTCGCCATTAATATCCATCACCCCTAGAACGAGATTAATTGAAGCAGCGAGGCTTATGGCTAGGAAGAATATTAGGAGGCTAGTGGTGGTCGATGAGGGTAAGCTTGTGGGTATAGTTACTGCTAGGGACATTTTGAAGGTGGCTCCTGAAATCATCGAAATACTGATAGAGTCTGCTAGGATTTCTGAAACTGAAAGTACATTTCTGAGGGAGGAGGTTTTAGCTGGGTACTGTGATGAGTGTGGAGAGTGGTCTGACTCTCTCGTGGAGGTTGATGGGCGCTTTCTCTGTTCAGAGTGCAGGTCAACTTAAAATCTTAACTTAACACTACACTTTAATCACTCGTTATGCATAATCTTATAGGGGTTAGATTTGGCACTCAGAGTTTCACATGTGATGACACCCCAAGTAGTAGTTATTTCTCCTAAAGACACGCTCGCTAGAGCTAGGAATTTAATGCTTCACCATGATATTGGTAGGCTTGTAGTCGTTGATGAAGAGCTCAAGCCTATCGGCATTTTAACTGAAACTGACATTGCGATGAAGGTTTGGGAGGAGAGCTCTGGGAGAGTTGCTAGGACTATTGATGAAATTTTGGTTGAGGAGGTTATGTCGTCGTCAGTGATCACTATTGGACCTAGAACTTACTTGAAGAATGCTGCTAAAATCATGGTTAGGAGGAAAATTAGTGGACTGCCAGTTGTAGATAGTTCAGGTAAGCTTCTTGGAATCATTACTAAGACCGACTTGACAAAGGCTTATTCCCTTTACTATTCTGGTTGCTTCAAGGTTTCAGAGATAATGTCTTCTCCCGTCGTTACAGTTAATCCTGCTCACACAATCTACAGAGTTGGCAGGCTGATGAAGGAGCATGGGATAAGTAGGGTTGTAGTGGTTGACGGTAAGGTGCCTATCGGCGTGGTGACGAAGACCGACTTGACATTCTTAACTATGACGATTCAGCCTAGGAGGTTGAAGTTCGTCAAGCCTATTGATAGGGAAGGTAGAATTAGTAGGGTTGTCAAGATATTTAGAATTCCAATAGTAGCTGACGTGATGACTTCTAATCCGCTGACTGTACTTGAGGGTGAGGATGCGGCTAAGGCTGCTGGAGTGATGATCGAAAATGGTATAAGTGGGCTGCCGGTTGTCAATGTGGATGGTGAGTTGACTGGCATTATAACTAAAACTGACATTGTAAAGGCAATGTCTAAACTTGATTCGAGGTGATATTGTGAGTACTGTTAGGGATTATATGCGTGTTCCTCCCCCTCAGGTTGATAAGGATCAGCCTCTCTCCTACGTGCTCGACTTAATGGAGGATTTCAGTGTAAGTTGTATAGCTGTTACTGATGAGAAAAGGCTTGTAGGATTAATTACTTTGAGGAGTGTTCTGGAGAGGATTTGGAGTGAGAGAGTTAGGCTTATGTCTTTTTCAAGCTTATATGCTTCAAGCGTCATGAACATCAACTTGAAGACTACAACTCCTGACTCGAACATTTTTGATGTTGCTAAGTTAATTG
>QMQZ01000052.1 GCA_003649145.1 Thermoproteota archaeon | reverse complement strand
ATTCGATCAGTCTCTTCGAAAGTGAGCTGACACTTTCAGAAGCCACTACACTTAGGCCAGAATCCGGTAGCAGCCTTGATAGCAATTTTGAAAGAGCATATGCACTCCCAATAGAGTCAGGATCTGCATTGTGGTGGCAAAGTAAAACGCATTCTTTAGGCTTAACTTCCACAATGAAATCTCTAAGCTTCCTCCCCAGCATTGCAGGATAACTCCCTCAACCTCTCCTCAATAGCTTTGAATGCCTCGTCAACAGCCTCCTCAACAATACTGTCAACGTCCACCTTGTAGAATGGCGATAACGTGACGTCAACATCGACGGTGAAAATCAGCGATTCCTCAACGACCGCTTCAACAGTTATGTTTAAGTCTAAAATCGCCCTCTTAGGAATCCTCGAGAGAATGACCTTTCTAGCAGCAAGCTCACCTACCTGGCAAACACCTGCTATCTGGTCTTCAGTAAGCTTAGGCAATCCAATGTACTTTATCTCTGTCAAAAAGTTCACTCCTTACCTCTACCAAGATCTGGCATCGACAGTGCTTTGCTAATATCCTTCCTAAGCTCTTCAAACTGCTTCCTAACCAAGTTCTCCTGCTTCTGAACCGTTTTAATCCTAAGCTCTAGGGTTTCCTTCTGGTCAGTAAGCTCATTTACGATTTGCTCCTTACTCGTCTTGAACATAACGTATCCAGCAGTCTTGTAGATTTCAGCATCCCGACCTAACTTTTCAACCTGCTCTAAAGCATGTTCTACCTCTCTCAGCTGACTTTCAAGCTGCTGCCTCCTCAAAATCAGCATTCTGAGCTGCTCTTGAAGTTCTTGAAGTCTAATCAATTTACTCTCAATTTCAGGCGGTATCTTCTGCGTCAAACTTTACACCTCACTGCCTTAGCATTAACATCCAAAGTTAAAATGTTTGTCGCTTTAAAAACGTAAACTAGACACTTCACTTAGGCTTCTAGAAATAGCTGAAACCCACCTCAAGTAAGAGTTGACAGCAGCTCTTAAAGCCGCAGTCGAGTCCGCCTTCAACTCAATAATTATGAAGCGGCCGTCCAACTTCAAGTCAACAACCACTCTAGGAGAAGGCTGACTTTCAACTTCAGGCTTCAAAGCTTTAAAAACAACTTGAGCCAAATCCTTAGAATTC
Source organism: Thermoproteota archaeon (assembly GCA_003649145.1). Next base: position 2,546 of record QMQZ01000052.1, on the reverse strand, counting down.
AAGTCTAATCTAAACTTAGCTTCAGCCACCCACAACCTCTTCACCCCACGGAGAAAAAAGCTTCCTAATCGAAAGCCAAGCACTCTTTACACTAATTAGAGGACCTACAGGAACCCCATATTTATCAGTGAAAAGAAGGCTGCAGAAGACGTTTTTCCTCGGAATCAACCTCAAAATAGCTGAGCTAGAAGGTATTGTGTTGAGTTTGTCACTCGAAATAATCTGAGACTTAAGAGCACTGGCCAGAGCTTCAGCAAAAGACATGATTTCACTGCTACATCCCACTTGAGGGAATATGTATAGATGAGAGGGAATCATAGACTTAGCGCGCTGAAACTCTCTAACAAGCTTCACACCCGCAATGTTAATGGTAGGTGGAAGCTCAACAAAGCTTTCCCTGGAAACAGAGAAAAATCTAATCCTACCAGGATTACCCTTAAAAACAGACACTAAAACAACTCTGTCAGCGCCTAACTCTAAAGCTCTAAGAGCAACGTCACTTAAGCTCATCTTACCTCGATTAACCTTAATGGCCCTCGGAAGAGCACGCTGTAAGTCTTTACAAAAACTCCTCGTTCTCCTAGTAGGTCGCCTTGAAGTTGTAATGAGGTACTCGTAAGACATCACTGGACACTAGCGCCTAACTCTGCCAGTTAGCGGAACATACGCTCCACCAGCAAAGGTATGGCCGCATTTTCTGCAAGTCCATATTCCAACGCTAAGGCGCTTTAGCTTCCCTCTAGTCCTGCACCTTGGGCACCTGTGAGGAGCCCGCATTGCCTCCTCAATTTCTTTAACTCTAAGCCTAATGGTAGAGCCATACCTAGCGCCAAACCTACCTGCACTGCCAACCTTCTTTGTCCTACCCACTCCAATCACCCCTTAGACGGCTCTTTAAACTTCTCATAAGCCTCAAATAGCTTACTCCTCAGCTCCTTCCCCTTCTCTATTGCTAAGTCAACTGCCTCCAATATCTCCTCTGGAGTAAATACTCCTGGAAAAGCTTTCTGAAAAGCACAGGTGTTTCCATCCTTAGTTGTGAAGACTGTTAACCTGCAGTCTAAAACGTTTTCCTCTTCAAGCGTCGGGTCGACTATTAGCGACTGCCCCAGCTTTCCAATAGTCACTGCAATTGGGTAGTCCCTCAGCTCCAACGGCTTCCTATCCTCAGTTATAATCACTTCCTCGCCGTCAACCTTAACTACCGGAATCTTAGTGTCCATCAAAGCAGCGAGAGCAGCAAGAGCAGAAGCATCCATTAAATTGCCATTGTAGTCCAGCACGTAAATGTCAACCCATATCATCCAAACCTTCTTACCTGGAATTATGCATAGGTCCTTCAAGTTTATAGCTTCACTCTTCCTTATCCCTCTGTCAACAACCCTAGCAAGTTCAATGGCATTTTCATCTGGAGGACCAGGCTCAAATGAAGGTGAAGCTAGTGGAACAAACTCCGCATTAACCATTAAAACTCCTTCATCAGGAGTGTCTGAGAACGGCGTTCCAATTTCAGCCTTAACTCCAACCATCACGTAGGTATTGCCAATTCTAACTCCAGCAGAACCATCAGCCTTTCCGGCAACGCCGAATTCTATTGAAATTGGCCTATAGTCCTTTAGTCCTCTACCGTCAATTCTAGCTCCCTTAGAAGCCAAGTTAAGCAAGTAAGCCTTATTCAAATTTACTGGCACTTTACTTATCACCGCTAACCTCCTCCACAGACTCTTCCTGAACTCCTCCAAACTTCCTCCTCAAAGCATCCTTCTGAACCTGATAAATCTTCTCACAGGCTTCAAGAGCCATTTTAAAAGCCTTTTCAAACTCCTCTCTAGTCAGTATTCCATCCATTTGAAGCAGTGTTACAACACCCTTACTTGGCATGTATGCTACAGGCATGTCCACTTCCCCATACTTATCCTCCAAGTCGCAAAGGTCCACTACTATTTGTCCATCAACCTTTCCAACTGCACATGCAACTACTAGGTCTCTCATTGGAATTCCAGCATCTGCTAAAGCTACTGAAGCGGCAGTTACAGCTGCACAGCGAGTGCCGCCATCAGCTTCCAAGACCTCAATGAAGACGTCAATAGCAGTTCTAGGGAAGCGGTCAAGCAGAATTGCAGGCTCCAAGGCTTCCCTAATAACTTTAGAAAGCTCGATTTCCCTCCTTGACGGTGCTGGGGACTTCCTCTCCTCAACCGAAAATGGTGCCATGTGATACCTGCATCGTAGAAGAGCTCTATCTGGTAAAGCTAGGTGCTTAGGGTGTAGCTCTCTAGGCCCATAAACTGCGACCAGCAGCTTACTCTTACCCTGCTCAATGTAAGCTGAGCCATTAGCATTAGCTAGAACTCCAACTTCAATCTTTAAAGGCCTAAGCTCATCAGGCTTCCTACCGTCAACTCTCAATCCGCGCTCATCAATGAGCACTATTCGTTCCTCACTCATACCACGTATGAAGCCCAATGCACTTGACCATTGCTTTTTGTCAAATCATAAACATAAGTTAAGCGCACAACTTCCACTCTCAATTCTGCTTTTGTCCT
>QMQZ01000051.1 GCA_003649145.1 Thermoproteota archaeon | reverse complement strand
TAATTGAAATACTCTCTTCAATCTCTGAAGATAATTTTATGGATAACCGACCCACAGCTACTAGTGAAAAAAGCGAGATAAGCAAAGCTAAACAATAAACTACGGTTCTTAAGAAAACCCACCATGAATTTACCGCAAAAGCTATTTAAAACTAATAGCTTGGCATGGGAAACTCCTTACCGCACTTTGGGCACTTGACATAGCCGCAAGAGCCAGTAACAGCTGAAGGACAGCCTGAGCAAGCAAATGTGCGCGCATACGATAAGTCAAACGTAAAGCCGCAGTATGGGCAGGTTATCTTTCGCCCACTGCTCAACTTGAACTTCACATCAATCACCATAGCTGAATACGAGTAAACTATATTTATCCCTAACCTACACCTTCTGACTCCGACCCAGTAAGGGAAAGCGTGAAAACTTGATACGCAAAAAAATAGCAATACCCGGATTTAGCGAAATGTACGGCACAATTCCAGATGGAAGTGTAATTTTACTTCTTGGAGAACCAGGATCGGGAAACGACATATTCGCACTACAAGCACTTTACAGTCACGCACTAGAAAATGGGAAAGTAGCATACTTGACAGCAGACACCTACCCTGAAGATATTATCGAGGAAATGCAGGCATACGGGTGGGATTACAACAAAGTGAAGTCAACTTGGAAGTTTATAGATGCATACTCAACACGCAATATAAAGGAAAAAGTGGAAGAGCTAATAACCTACGCAAGAGAAGGGTACTGGACGACAATAGACACAATAACAAAGATGTGGGAGAACCTAAGCATCACTGAAATTGTCAAAATAACAAGAAAACTAAGAGAAGCTGCAAGAGAAGGAGGAGGAATCCACTTCCTAGTAGCAATGAAAGGAGAAGTTGACATTAAAGATGAGCGCAAAATAAAGCGAATAGCAGATGGCCTAATAGAATTCACACCACTAGCAGAACACGATGTAGGAATACTAAGAATTCTAAAAATGCGCAGAAGAGCAGGCAACTGGCTAACAATACCCTACAGAATAACCCAACGAGGAATTGAAATTGAAACTACCATGCATATAGTTTAAATTATTTTGAAAAACCTAAAAAATAAAACAATAAGCTATTAAATAAATTAATAAAAACTATCATCTAACGAAAAAAATAAATAAAAACAATGAGATAGTGGCATCGAGAGTGATCATGATGCGTGAAAAAAGCAAAAGAGGAATTTCACCAGTTATAGCAGTATTACTCCTAATAGTCATTGCAGTTGCTGCTTCAGTAATCACATACTCATGGATAACATGGTTCTTAACAGTGCAACAACAACAAGCTGCAAGCATGATCAGAATTGAAGAGGTTGATTTAAGTGGATTAAACTCGGATCCAAGCATAATAAAAATCTATGTACGAAACATCGGCACGGTAAAGGTAACTGTTGATGCAGTTTACGTCAACAAGACAAGGTGGACTTCTGATCCTGTAACGATAAATCCTGGAGAACTTGGAGAGGTAATGGCAATTAAGCCCACACTTGTACCGACACCAGTAAGTGGCCATGCCATTGTTATCAAAGTTACTACAAAGGCTGGGACATTCGACTCCTACAGGGTGATTGTACCTTAAAGTAAAAGAAATGAAATAGTGTAGTTATACGTTAATTTTGGCAGTTTAAACATGTAAATAGAAGAGTGGATATAATGATGATAGAAATGCTCGATGTAATTAGAGTTTTAGTAGCCTTATCATCATTTATCTACGCTTCATGGGAGGACTGGAAATCACGTGAAATTCCAGACTTTATTTGGATTTTAATGTCACTCACAGGTGTCGTACTGCATGCAATCGAATTTACTTTAACCGCTGCCGATTTTGAAAGGCTAAAAATTACTCTCCTATTTTCGTCATTCTCAATAATTTTCGCTTTCACAGTAGGGTTGTTACTATTCTACCTAGATTTCTTTGGAGGAGCAGACTCAAAAGCACTAATGGCACTAAGCATTCTTATGCCACTCGCACCAAAAGTTAAATGGAGTAGTGCTGAAGCGCACCCTTTCATACCAATAGCTGTGTTTAACAATTCAGTCATTACAGCTTCACTCATGTCCATAGTCATGCTATCCAAAAACTTAATCGACAAATTAAGAGGTGAAGATCTTTTCAAAGGACTTGAATACGAAACAATAGGCAAAAAAATTCTTGCACTAATTACAGGCTACAAAATTTCTGCAAATAAGCTACATGAAAGATCATTCATCTAACCAATAGAGGAAATAAAGATCGTAAATGGAAAGACTATTAGGAAGCTGAGAATTAGAATTGGAGCCTCATCAGGTGAAGAAACTTTAGAGCAAATTCTCAAGCTAATAGAAAGAGGACAATTGAGAGGCAAAATATGGGTGACACCCGCACTACCAATGCTGATATTCATAACAATTGGACTAATTCTAGCACTCACTTCAGGAGACTTGGCATACATGCTTGCGCTACTCTTAAAGCAGACAATAACCAGTTAGAGTTAAAACAAGTAAATTGAAAAAATATAATGAGGATGAAAAAGTAATGCTTAAGAAAACACGAGGAGTAACACCTATAATTTCAGATCTGTTACTAGCTGCAATTGTAGTAGCAGCTTTTGCAATAGTATATTCAGCTTCAACTGGAATAACAACTCAACTATTCAACTACTTTTCAGGAGCCTTCGACAGAATACAAGAGGACTTAATAGTAGAGGAGGCGTACATCAAGTCAGGAAATGCTACTGCAACCTTATACGTTAGAAATATTGGAGGAGTAACCACAAAAATAACGGCAATATACTGCAACGGAACACTAATCCAGCTGATAAGCGGCTCACAAACAGTCAAGGTAGGAGAACTAACCATTCTAGTTGTAAAATTGCCCAAAGCACCATCACAATACTCACCACAAAAAATAACCATAGCCACACTACTCGGAAATAAGTTCACATTCAGGCTAGTAGCCATACCATGAGGTGAGAATGTGAATAGCAAAGGCTCCTCAACAGTTTTAGGAGCACTACTATTCATTATAATTGCCATTTCGGTAGCATCATTCACGTTCTCACTATCATTAGACTACCAGAAAAAGTGGAAAGACTACCTAAAGCGCCAAGAACTAAGGCAACGTGAAAAAATCGAAATAGTAAGTGTTGAAAACGTCGGATTAGACACCTACATTAAAGTTATAAACATTGGAGGAGAAGCCGTAAAAATTGCAGCAGTTTACATAAACCACAGATTAATAGAAGTACTCGATGAATTTTACATCCCAAGTGGAAGTGAAAGAACAATAATCATAAAAAACTTCAATATCGAACAAGGAGACTACATTAAAATAACCACAGACAGAGGAAATTTTGCAACATACTACGTAACTGGATAGTTTGAACGAACAACAGAACAATTCGAAAGTCGAGCTAAATATAAATGCATAAGTTAAAAGTAAAGAAAATGAAAAGAAATAGATATCGATCTACCTATAACGGAGAGATGAAAATTGAGAGTTGAAGAACGCCCCACAGCTTATGTAAAAATTTACCCCGTCAAGCCACCTCACGGTTATGTTGGAATATTCATTGATCCCATAACCAACCAGTATAGATATGATGTTATTGAGCCAAAATTATTCCCAAATGAAAAGAAAATATTAAATCAATTAAAAGAAATTTTGCATGAAGAATTAGATATAAGATTAGAGGATATTGAAAAAGAAGGGGAAGCTGAAAAATACTTAAAAG
>QMQZ01000050.1 GCA_003649145.1 Thermoproteota archaeon | reverse complement strand
GGTGACAGAGGAAGGGGTTGTTGAAGGCACAGGCCCTGTTGCAGAGAGAGTTAAGCGCATTTACGAGCAATTCGTGTCTGAAAAGAAGAAGCCAAGTGAAGCTTAGATGACCTTTGAAATAGTAGAACGAGATTTAGCGGGAAGAATAGGGAGGCTTAAAACGAAAAGCGGTGTAGTGGATACTCCTGCTTTTTTTCCAGTAGTTAGCCCCCGCAAAAATGTAGTGCCAATAAGCGTAATGAAGGAAAAGTATGGAGTAAAAGCGATTATAACAAATGCATACATAACTAAGAAGTTCTTGGATGAGATGTCTTCACCTCTCAAAGATGTTCATGAGATACTAGAATTCCCCTACACCATAATGACGGATTCTGGAGCTTACCAAATACTCGTTTATGGAGCTGTAGAGGTTAAGCCTGATGAAATAATACGAGTTCAAGAAGCCTTGAACAGTGACATCGCAGTTATTCTCGACGTTCCCACGTCTAGAAGAGCGTCATATAGTGAAGCACTAAAGACCGTGGAAGACACTTTGAGAAATGCTGAAGTAAGTCAAAGGGAAATAACGCGTGAAGATATAATTTGGGTTGGCCCAGTTCAAGGAGGAAAATTTCTAGACTTAGTCGAATTCTGCGCGAAGAGAATTGGTGCAATGAACTTTCAAATGCATGGAATTGGGGGTCCAACTCAGTTTATGGAGGAGTACAAGTTTGATGAACTTGTAGACTTAGTAGTTACTGCTAAGAGAATGCTACCCTTAGAGCGTCCAGTCCACCTCTTCGGTGCAGGACATCCAATAACGCTTCCACTCCTCGTTGCACTTGGATGTGATACATTTGACTCCGCTGCCTACGCCATTTATGCACGAGATGAGAGGTACATGACACCTAGGGGGACAATTAAGCTTCATAGACTTCACTCATTGCCATGTAGTTGTGATGTGTGCAGAAGGATGGATGTAGAAGATTTGAAAGATATGAGTAAAGAAATGCGAATACGCTACTTGGCAGAGCATAATTTGGCCGTAACTCTACAAGAAATTAACAATATAAAACAGGCTATCCATGAAGGCAATCTTTGGGAATTAATTGAAATGCGTGCAAAGGCACACCCCCAACTTTATCAAGCAGTACTTAGATTGAAAAAGTATAAAGACTACCTTGAAAAGTTCGACCCAATCGTGAAAAGTCAGGTGAGAGGAATATTCTACTCCACAAGTGAGGGATTGATACGTCCAGAAGTGACTAGACACGTTAAGAGGCTACGTGAAAATGTGAGGTTCCCAGGTAAGCAAGTGCTGCTTCTCATACCTGATCCTTATGAAAAGCCATTTCACAAGAGCAAGTACATATCGAGGCTTCTCAAGATAGTAGAGGAGGTGGCTGGAGAAGAAAGCTGCGAAATACATGAGTGCGTGTACTGTATACCATTTGGAATTGTGCCGCTAGAGTTAGATGAAGTCTACCCGCTTTCACAGCATGAAAAGAGCGTATTTATAGATTTAAACGCAGAAAGAATCGTCCTAGAAGCACTTAATGAGCTTTTGAAAGAAAACGAGTATAAAACCGTGGTATTCTTCGAAAATCCTGACAGATGGAGTGATCACTTAAAAGAAGGAATAATAGAAATGTGTAAGAAGTTTGATGAGGAAGTAAAAGTTGTTAAGTATAATGATTGGGCAGAGATACGGGAAGTTTTAAGCAAATTGATGAAATGAGCTCGTACCCCCTACATGTATAGAGTTTTCTTTTGATCAATTTTAGCTCGCTCTGCCCATTGTTGGATGAGCTTTTGTATTTCAGATTCTATGTGTTCAGCTTCTTCAATAAGTTTGGAAACATCAACATCCAAATTGCAGAGTTTATTCACGAATTTAATAGCCATTGCTGCCGCAAAGGGGTCTGGCCTAGATGCATCAGCATAAGGTAGAACAGCTAATGCAGGGAAGTCTCTAATTTCAAGCCGGGCAAGTAGGAGCGCTAGCAGCCCAAAAGCGTGCAGTCCTTTATCGAGGGGAGGAAGGCTTTCAGAGGAAAATCTTCTTTTAAAAGCCCGAGTCATCGCAAATTTGTAAAGCACGTCTTCACTGCGCTTAAACCTTTTATCCAATCCTCCAATCAGTATTGCCTTTGAAAAATTGTTATTAACAAGCCAGTCAGCTAAAGCTAGAGAGAACAGGTACTGCTCACGAGTATGTGGAGGAGCTTCAACAACGAGAAAAACGAAGTTAGAGTACTTGAAAAATTCAAATGGAGTTACGATTTCATCTCCATCCATTGATATGAATGGTGGAAGCAATTTGGTTTCAATAAATCCTATCTTCTCTGCATTGAGCTGCTTGACCATGTGTTTAACTGCGATGAAGCCAGTTAACCCGATGCCGTGAAAGCCGGAGATGAAGGTGCAATCGTCAAGAGAAACGTTTTTATTTAGCACAATTCTAATGGTCATTATCATCCCCTCACACAACTTTGATAAATAGAATTTAAAGTTAACTTATGATAATGAAAAACGGAGAGTGAAGGATTGTCGCTTAAAGTGAAAATACTAGGCGGCGGACTAGAAATAGGCAGGTCAGGCATACTAGTAGAGTTTGAAGGAGGTCGGCTGCTTCTCGATTATGGAGTAATGCTTTCAGATGGGGAGCCTGAATTCCCCTCGCACGTATCACCTAGAGAATTGGATGCAGTAATTTTAAGTCACGCCCACTTGGACCACTCTGGAGGAATACCACTATTATATATAACTGAGCAGCCAAAATTCATATCAACAAGGCTGACAGCTGAAATAACGGAGCTTCTAATTCAAGACTTTATACATCTAACAGGCTACTATCTGCCATATGAAAGCTTAGAGCTAAACACCATGATGAGAGCGCTACACCCTGTTTTCTATGGAGATGAATTGAAAATTGGAAGGGCGAAAGTCACAATTCTAAACGCAGGCCATATACCCGGCAGCATGATGACAATGATAGAAGCTGATGGAAAGAGAATACTCTACACGGGAGATCTGAACACTATTGACACGAGGCTATTAAGAGGAGCTTCAACAAAATTTCCAAAGCTAGATGCATTAATAATTGAGGGGACATATGCAACTGTAGATCACCCTGACAGGATGGAAACTGAGAAGAACTTCATTACTACAGTCAAGGAAGTCGTTGAGCGAGGCGGTATAGCACTAGTCCCTGCATTCTCAGTTGGCAGGTCCCAAGAAATACTGTGCGTATTAGCGGCGCATAAAGTGAAGTACCCAATAACATTAGACGGCATGGCTAGAAAAGCTAGCAAAATTATGCTCAAATATCCAAAATATTTCAGAAGTTATAAATTGCTAAGTAGAGCTCTTGAAAAAGCAAAGTGGGTTTCAGGATGGTCTGATAGAAAAAAGGCATGCAAAAAACCTGGCATTATAGTCTCTCCAGCAGGCATGCTGAAGGGTGGAACGTCGGTATTCTACCTGAAAAAACTAGCTAGAAATAAGAGGAACGAAGAGACATTAGAAAGAGACAAAATATAGGGGACGCAAGGGGACATACAGCTAGAAAATGGAGTCTTCAACTGCGAGAAGAGAGTAGAAAAGGTAAAAGCAGAGGTAAAGTGGTTTGACTTCTCATCACACAGTGGCAGAAAAGATCTGCTCAAAATCATTAGTAAAGTGAAGAAAGATGTAAAAATCATAATGGTTCACAGTGAAAGGGAAAGCGCAGAAGCATTTGCAAACGAAGTAAAAGACAGCATTGGTGTAGAGATAATGATCCCCGAAAATGAAGAG